>JANQLT010000127.1 GCA_028280455.1 Kiloniellales bacterium | reverse complement strand
CGGCCCCCCAGGCCCCAAAACCATGGCCGCCGGATGGCACAAATTCAAAACCATGAGCCAAGGATGGAGCCTCTCCCAAAATGTGTGAATCTGCTAGCCGCGAGGGGGAGGGCTAGGGAGGGGGGCGGAGAGGGCCGGAGGCCCGACCACGAAAGCGAACACTTCTGATCGGCTGCCGCCGATCGCCCCCCTCCTCGGTCCTCCCCCTCGCGGGGGGAGGATGTCGATGGAGGCAACGTCCGCCGGCCCGATGAGACGGCCGCTGAAACAACTGAATCACGATCGGCCCGCGCCGGAAATGCGGCGGAAATCGGGCCTTTCCATTTTTTTACCCGTAGCCACGGGAAAGCCGCCGGTCCGGCAAGAGACCGGCGGCGGCCCAGAGGAGTGCGGGTCATGCAAGAGTTCTGGCTATCCAGCGCGGTGATCGGGGCGGCCTTCCTGGCCGACCTGATGTCCCAGTGCGGCGGTCTTCTGTGAGCGTTCTCGGCCCGACCCCGACGCCCGCGCCGCTCGGCCCTCCGGCAAACCCTGAAACAATTGAAACAAACACCCGGTCCTGCGGAAACCGTGAAGAAAAGCCGGCCGGCTATAGGGCTGATACGGCTGCCAAAGGCGCCCTGTTTCGGGCGTTTCAGCGTATCGGCGGCCGGCGCGGGCGAAAGGATCGGGTCTCCATGCCGGAAAGCAACGAGCTGGCCTCGAAGGATGCCGTCTCACCATCTCTCGACGGCGATATGGCCGCTTCTCTCCTCGATCTGGCGCTCTCGAAAAGACCGGTCCTCTTGACCGTGACGGAGGCCCTGCCGCCCTACCGCGTTCACTACGCGAGCGACACGGCGCTCAACGTGCTCGGCGTCGACGCCGCCTCGATCGTCGCCGCCGACGATGGACTCGGCCGATTCCTGGAGCCGGAAGAGGCCGAGCGTCGGGCGAGCCGTCTTCAAGCTGTCGCCGCCGAGGGCCGCTCGAGCTGGACCTGCTACATGAAGGGCCCGCGCGGCGCCCAGCTACGCCTCCACGAGACCGCCCAACGCCTCGAGCCGGATCGAGGCGGCGCGCGCCGAATCGCCGTTCGCTCGGAAGTCATTGCCGAAGCGCCGCGACCGAAGGATCGCACGGAGGCGGACGCCGCCCAGCTCCTGGGTGTCATCGACAACATCCCGCACGGTCTGGCCATCTACAGTCCCGACGCTCGCCTCGTGCTCTGCAATCGGGGTTTCGCGTCGCTCTACGGTCGTGAGCCGAGCGACCTGGAAGGCATGCGGGATGCCGAGATCGCCGAGCTTATGCGGCCGATCTGCCGGCGCCTCCAGGATCGGGAGGGCAGGGACCTCAGCATCCAGGAGCTCTACGAGGTCTGGAGCGTCGAAGGCAACCTGGCGCAGTACGAGATGCAGGTGGCCGACGGCCGCTGGTTCCACATCTCGCTGCATCCCATGGCCGACGGCTGCACGGTGGTCCTGCGCAGCGACGTCAGCGACCGCAAGCGCTCCGAGATGGACCTGCAGGAGTCCGAGGCGCTCAAGGCGGTGATCATCGATTCGGCGATGGACTGCATCATCGCCGTCGACGGCAACGGCAAGGTGGTCGAGTTCAACCCGGCGGCCGAGGCCTGCTTCGGCCTGCCGCGCGACGCGGCGATCGGCCGCGACGCGGCGGCGATGATCCTGCCGGAGAACTATCCCTACGGTCACAACGACCTGCTGCGGCGCGACCTGGCGCTGGGCCGCAGCGGCCAGCCGGGCCGGCGCCTGGAGATCCGCGCCCAGCGCGCCGACGGCCGGCGCTTCCCGGCCGAGGTGACGCTGTCCGAGGTCGAGCTCAACGGCCGCCGGGTCATGACCCTCGGCCTTCATGACATCACCGAGCAGCGCCGCGCGCGCAAGGAGCGCAAGCGGCTGATCCAGCTCCTGCGCGACGCCATCGAGAGCATCCCCAACGGCTTCGGCATCTACGACGCCGAGGAGCGCCTGGTGCTCTGCAACCGCTCCTTCTCCGAGCCCTACGGCAAGTCGCCGGAGGAGATGGTCGGCATGACCACGCTGGAGAGCCTGCGCGCCTCGCTGCCCCTGGTCGAGAGCCTGGACGGCCGGCCCGTCGAGCCGGACGAGGCGCAGCTCGAGCGCAGCGCCGCGCGGGTCCGCGACGCCGTCGAGCGGCCGCTGGAGGTGCACTGGAAGTCGGGCGAGTGGAAGCTGCTGACCGCCAACCCGACGGCCGACGGCGGCATGGTCTTCGTGCGCACCGACATCACCAAGATGAAGCAGGCCGAGGCCTCGCTGCGCGAGCGCGAGCAGCTCTTCCGGCAGATCGTCGAGGGCCAGCCGGCGCCGGTCTGGATGGTCGACGTCAAGAGCGGCCGGATCCTCTACGCCAGCCCCTCGGCCGCGGCGCTCTTCGGCTTGCCCTGGCCGGCGCCGGAAGAGCTCAACGTGATCGACTTCTATGCCAACCCGCAGGAGCGCCGCGAGCTGGCCCGCAAGCTGCAGCGCGAGGGCTGGGTCGAGAACTGGGAGATCGAGGTCAAGAAGGCCGACGGCACGCCCTTCTGGGTTTCCTCGACCAGCAACCTGGTCGCCTTCGACGGCCGCGAGGCGGTGATCTCCTGCATGGCCGACATGACCGAGCGGCGCCAGCGCGAGGCCGAGCTGAAGCAGGCGCGCGAGACCCTGGAGGACGCCATCGCCTCGCTGTCCGAGGGCTTCGCGCTCTACGACAGCGACGACCGCCTGGTCATGTGCAACGAGCGCTACCGCCAGTTTAACGCCCGCAGCGCCGACATGCTGCGGCCCGGCGTCAAATGGACCGACTTCCTGCGCGCCGGCGCCGAGCGCGGCCAGTACGCCACCGCCGTCGGCCGGGTCGAGGAGTGGATCGAGGAGCGCGAGCGCATGCGCCGCTCGCAGCAGTCGAACCCGCTGCAGTTCGAGCAGTGCGACGGCCGCTGGTACCAGGTCTCCAACCAGCCGACCCGGCAGGGCGGCTACGTGGCGATCCGCACCGACATCACGCACCTCAAGGCCATGGAGCAGGAGCTGCGCGAGAGCGAGGAGCGCTTCCGGCGGATGCTCGAGGAGCATCCCCTGCCGGTGGTCATGACCTGCGCCGACAACGCCGCCGTGATCTACGAAAGCCCGGCCTGCAAGCGGCTCTTCGGCCGCGACGAGTCGGCTAGCAACACCTACCGCGACCACTACGCCGACCTGGCCCGCCGCGAGGAGTACGTCACGGCGCTGGAGAGCGACGGCATGGTCGAGAACTTCGAGGTCGAGTTCCAGCGGACCGACGGCAGCAGCTTTCCCGCCGCGGTCTCTTCGCGGCTGCTGGACTATCACGGCCGGCCGATGATCGTGGCGACCATCGAGGACCTGACCGAGAAGCGCGCCCAGGAGCACGAGCTGGCCCGGCAGCGCGAGGCGCTCTATCAGAGCGAGAAGCTGAGCGCCCTGGGCTCGCTGCTCGCCGGCGTCGCCCATGAGCTGAACAACCCGCTGTCGATCGTCGTCGGCCAGGCCCTGCTGCTGCAGGAGACGGTCGACGACCCCAAGATCGCCGAGCGGGCCCGCAAGATCGGCGGCGCGGCCGACCGCTGCTCGCGCATCGTCAAGTCCTTCCTCTCGATGGCCCGCCAGCGGCCGCCGCAGCGCATCGAGCTGAACCTCGACGAGCTGCTCGACAACGTGCTGGAGATGCTCGGGCCGGCGCTCAAGGACCGCGACATCGACATCCAGCGCCATCGCGCCGCCAACCTGCCGCCGGTCAGCGCCGACCCGGACCAGTTCAACCAGGTGGTGGTCAACCTCCTGGTCAACGCGCAGCAGGCCCTGGAGGAGAACAGCGGCGAGCGGCTGATCACCGTGCGCACCCGGCACGACAAGATCGCCCGCAAGGTCTGCCTGGACATCTCCGACAACGGGCCCGGCATCCCCGACGACATCCGCAACCGGATCTTCGAGCCCTTCTTCACCACCAAGGACGTCGGCGTCGGCACCGGCGTCGGGCTCTCGGTCAGCTACGGCATCGTCGAGACCCACGGCGGCCGCATCACGGTGGAGAGCGAGGCCGGCGTCGGCACCACCTTCTCGGTCGTGCTGCCCCAGGGCATGCGGCGGGCCGTCAAGGCGCCCTGCGCGCCGGACAGCGAGGCCGAGCACAGCCGCCGCGACATCCTGGTGGTCGACGACGAAAGCGAGATCGCCAACACTCTGAAGGAGATCCTGCGCGCCGACGGGCACCAGGTCGAGGTCGCCGCCTCCGGGGCGGCCGGGCTCGAGGCGCTGGAGCGGCGCGACTTCGACCTGATCCTCTGCGATCTCAGAATGCCGGGAGTCGATGGCAGGGCGATCCATCGCCGGCTCTCCGAGGGTCGGCCCGAGTTGCTGGACCGGCTCGTCTTCATCACCGGCGATACCTTCGCCCAGCAGGCGAGCGCCTTTTTCGAGGAAACCGGATCATGCTATCTAGAGAAGCCCTTCACACCGACAGAGGTCCGCGAGATGGTGGAGCGCGTGCTCCGCGAAGCGAGCCCGGCAGCCGCCAACGATGCGAGCGAGCCTGGCCGGGCAGCCTAGAGGTGGCTGAAAAGCCGCGTGTCGTGGTGGTCGACGACGAAGACGACCTCCGCGACACGGTCGGCGACTATCTGGGCATGCACGGTTTCGAGGTCAGGACGGCCGAGGACGGTCAGTCCTTGCGGCGCCTGCTCGAGGAGGAGCGCTTCGACCTCGCCGTGCTCGACATCAACATGCCGGGCGAGGACGGCCTGTCGATCGCGCGCTTCCTGCGCGAGACCAGCGACATGGGCATCGTCATCCTGACCGCCGCCGGCGAGACGGTCGACCGCATCGTCGGCCTCGAGATGGGCGCCGACGACTATCTCGGCAAGCCCTTCGACCCGCGTGAGCTGATGGCCCGCATCAAGTCGGTGCTGCGCCGGCGCGAGGCCGCCGACCGCATGTCCCAGGCCGCCGGCCAGGCCGACGAGACGGTCGTGCGCTTCGGCCACTGCCTGCTGAACCTCGACGCCCAGAAGCTGTTCGACGAGACCGGCCAGGAGATCACCATCACCGCGATGGAGTTCGACCTGCTCAAGGTCTTCGCCGAGAACGCCAACCGGGTGCTCAACCGCGACCAGCTCCTGGAGCTGGCGCACAACCGCGACTGGGAGCCCTTCGACCGCAGCATCGACATCCGGGTTATGCGCCTGCGCCGCAAGATCGAGTCCGACCCGGGCAAGCCGCAGGTCATCAAGACGGTGCGCGGCGTCGGCTACATGTTCATCCCGAGTTAGCCGGGCGCCGAAGACGCGCGAGCGGCTAGTCTCTGCCTACGCTCGACCCACTCTTCACCAAGCTCACCCTTCGTCAGGCTCAGGGTGAGGTCGCGTTTTGTCGGTCATTGCACCTCATCCTGAGCCTCCTCGTCCCGAGCCCATTGAGGGACGGAGCACCAGCTGCCTCACCCTGAGCCTGACGAAGGGTGAGCTTGCGGCGCGCACCTTGTCTTGGCCGCCTTGTCGCAAGCACCAGGCCATCGCCGAGTGACAAGGCCGAACCCGCCGGGCTTTCCCCGCGCCGGCCCCTGGCACTAGACTGCCGCGGCAACGGCCGGGGGAAGGGGACATGGCCGCGCGGGTCGCCGTCGGGGGATTCCAGCACGAGACCAACACCTTCGCGCCGCGCAAGGCGACCTACGAGGACTTTGCGCGCGCCGGCGGCTGGCCGGGCCTGACCCGCGGCGAGGGCCTGTTCGAGGCGCTGGCCGGGATGAACATCCCGCTCGCCGGCTTCGTCGAGGCGGCGCAGGCGGCCGAGCTCCGGCTCGAGCCGCTGCTCTGGGCACAGTGCGTGCCCTCGGCCCATGTCACCCGCGAGGCCTACGAGCGGATCTGCGGCGACCTGCTCGCCGACATCGGCGCGCTCGATCCGCTCGACGCCGTCTACCTCGACCTGCACGGCGCCATGGTCGCCGAGCACTGCCCGGACGGCGAGGGCGAGCTGCTCTGCCGGGTCCGCGACCTGATCGGCGATTCCGTGCGGCTGGTCGCCAGCCTCGACCTCCATGCCAACATCTCGCCGGCCATGGTCACCGCGGCCGACGCGCTGATCGTCTACCGCACCTATCCCCACGTCGACATGGCCAGGACCGGCGCCCGCACGGCGCGCCACCTGCTGCGCCTCCTGGCCGGCGAGCCCTGGTCCGCCCGGGCCTTCCGCCGGGTGCCCTTCCTGATCCCGCTGACCGCCGGCTGCACGCTGCACGACCCGGCCAAGGGGCTCTACGAGAACCTGGCGCGCATCGAGGCCGAGACCGGCACCCTCATGTCCTTCGCCTGCGGCTTCGCGCCGGCCGACGTGCCGGACTGCGGCCCCTCGATCCTGGCCTACGGCCCGAGCGACGACGAGGCCGCCGCCGCCGCGGACCGCCTGCTCGCGCTGGTCTGCAGCCAGGAGGCCGCCTTCGAGGTCGAGGTCTGGTCCCCCCAAGAGGCCGTGGCCCACGCCATCGCCCATGCAGGCGAGGGCCCCGGCGAGAACAGCGGCCCGATCGTCCTGGTCGACACCCAGGACAACCCCGGCGCCGGCGCCGAGGGCGACGGCGTCGCCCTGCTGGCCGAGCTGGTGGCCCAGGGCGCCGAGGGCGCCGCGATGGCCATCGTCATCGACGCCGCGGCCGCCGCCGTGGCCCACCGGGCCGGCGAGGGCGCCGAGATCGAGATCGCGCTCGGCGGCACGTCCGGCTTCCCGGGCCAGGAGGCCTACCGAAACCGCTTCCGCGTCGAGGCCCTGGGCGACGGCCGCTTCACCGGCACCGGCCCCTTCTACCGGGGCGCGCGCATGGACCTCGGCCCGATGGCCCTGCTCGCCATTGGCGGCAGCCGCGTCGTCGTCGCCACCAACAAGCTGCAGGCCGCCGACCAGGCGATCTTCCGCCACCTCGGCGTCGAGCCCGCCGCGCAGCGTATCCTAGTGCTCAAGAGCTCGGCCCACTTCCGCGCCGACTTCGGCGCCCTGGCCCGCGAGATCCTCATCGTCTCGGCCCCGGGCCCCAACCCCATCGACCACCTCGAGCTGCCGTTCCGGCACCTGCGCCCGGGCCTGCGCCTGACGCCGCTCGGGCCGGCGTTCGGGGAGGTCGCCGCCGTCTCCTAGCGTCCGGGCTGTCACGAGTATTTCGGTTGCACTATCCGGGCTTAGGCCCGAAGAAACAGGGGCTTCGCTCGCTATAAGGGAGCTTCGGCCTTGTTGATCCTCTATGCCGTCGGCTTGTGGCGGCCTTTGTCGGCGTTCTTGGCGGCCTTCTTGGCGCTCGGTTTGGCGCCTTTAGGGGCCCAGGAGGCGGGCCCGGAGTCTGCCGGGGCGCCGAGCGTGGTGGTGACCGCGGCCGAGCGGCGCGACGTGACGCCGAGCTTCTCCTATGTCGGGCGGGTCGAGGCGGTGGAGTCGGTCGACCTGATCGCCCGCGTCGAGGGCTTCCTGGAGCAGCGGAACTTCCGCGAGGGCGGTGACGTCAAGGAAGGCGACCTGCTGTTCCTGATCGAGCAGGAGCCTTACCGGATCACCGTCGAGGAGCGACGGGCCGATCTCGCCGGGGCGCAAGCGACCCTGAAGAACGCCGAGCAGGACTTCGCCCGCAAGGAGGCCCTGGTGCAGCGCCGCAACGTCTCCGAGGCGGTGCGCGACGAGGCCCTGGCCACCTTGGGCACGGCGCGGGCCTCGGTGCAGCAGGCCCAGGCGGCGCTGCGCCGGGCCGAGCTCGACCTCTCCTATACCGAGGTGGTCAGCCCGATCGGCGGGCGGATCAGCCGGGCGCGCTTCAGCGTCGGCAACCTGGTCGGGCCGACCAGCGGCGCCCTGGCGACGGTGACCAGCATCGATCCGATCTATGTGACCATCGCGGTCACCGAGAAGGCGCTGCTCGATGTGCGGCGGCGCGGCATCGACCTCGACAACCCGCCGGTCGCGCCCTCGCTGCTGCTGTCCGACGGCAGCGCCTACGAGCACCCCGGCGAGTTCAACTATCTCGCCCCGAGCGTCGACCGCTCGACCGACACGCTCACCGCGCGCGCGACCTTTCCCAACCCCGATCGCGTGCTGCTGCCGGGCCAGTTCGTCACCGTGAACGTCCGCCAGAAGGTTCCGGTCTCCAGCATCGTGATTCCCCAGATCGCCGTGCAGGAGGACCAGCAGGGCTTCTTCGTGCTGGTCGTCGACCGCGAGAACCGGGTCGAGGTCCGCCGCGTCTCGCTGGGCGAGCAGATCGAGACCGATTGGATCGTCCAGGACGGCCTGGCGGAGGGCGAGCGCCTGGTGGTCCAGGGCCTGCAGAAGATCCGCCCGGACATGGTCGTCAACCCGGTCGAGGGGCAGAGCTGAGCGGCCATGCTCTCGGCCTTCTTCATCGACCGGCCCAAGTTCGCGATCGTCATCTCGATCGTCATCACCCTGGCCGGGATCATCGCCATCAACGCGATCCCGGTGGCCGAGTACCCCGACATCACGCCGCCCCAGGTCAAGGTCTCGACCGAGTACCGCGGCGCCAACGCGGCCGTGGTGCAGGAAGCGGTGGCCGCGCCCATCGAGGTCCAGGTCAACGGCGTCGACGACATGCTCTACATGTCCTCGACCAGCTCCAACGCCGGCCAGTACGAGCTGACCGTCACCTTCGCCGTCGGCACCGATCCGGACATCGCCGCCGTCAACGTGCAGAACCGGGTCTCGATCGCCGAGGCGCAGTTGCCGCAGGAGGTGGTGCGCCAGGGCATCACCACCCAGAAGCAGTCCTCCAGCATGCTGCTGGTCATCAACATGCTGTCGCCGGAGGGCACCCACGACGAGCTCTTCCTCAGCAACTACGCCTCGATCTACATCCAGGACGTGCTGGCGCGGATCGACGGCGTCGGCAGCGTCTCGCAGTTCGGCGCCCTCGACTACGGCATGCGGGTCTGGCTCGACCCGGACCGCCTGACCTCCTTCAGCCTGACCGCCACCGACATCGCCAAGGCCATCGAGTCCCAGAACATCCAGGCCACCGCCGGCCAGCTCGGCGCGCCGCCCTTCACCGGCGCGCCGCAGTTCCAGTACGCCATCCAGGCCAAGGGCCGGCTGGTCAGCGTCGAGGAGTTCGGCCGGATCATCGTCCGGGCCAACGAGGACGGCTCCTTCATCCGGCTCGAGGACGTGGCGCGGATCGAGCTCGGCTCGCAGAGCTATTCGGTCACCTCGAAGCTCAACAACCGGCCGGCCGCCTCCATCGCGGTCTACCAGTCGCCGGGCGCCAACGCCCTGGGCGTGGCCGAGGAGGTCTACGCCGCCATGGAGCGGCTGTCGCAGCGCTTCCCGCCAGACATCGAGTACAAGATCCTCTACGACACGACCAAGTCGGTGCGCGCCTCGGTGCAGGAGGTGATCCGGACCCTGTTCATCACCTTCGGGCTGGTCGTCGCCGTGACCTTCCTGTTCCTGGCCGACTGGCGCTCGACCATCATCCCGACCCTGGCGATCCCGGTCTCGCTGATCGGCACCTTCGCCGTCCTTTTCCTGGTCGGCTTCTCGCTCAACATGGTGACGCTCTTCGCCATCATCCTGGCGATCGGCGTGGTGGTCGACGACAGCATCGTCGTGGTCGAGAACGTCCAGCGCATCATGGCCGAGACCGGGCTCGACGCCCGCGAGGCGACGCGCCGCTCGATGCGCGAGGTGACCGGCGCGGTGATCGCCACCACGCTGGTGCTGCTGGCGGTCTTCATACCGGTCTCCTTCATGCCCGGCATCACCGGCGAGCTCTACAAGCAGTTCTCCGTGACGATCTGCGTCGCCGTCTCGATCTCCTCGCTCAACGCCCTGACCCTGTCGCCGGCGCTCTGCTCGCTGCTGCTCAAGCCGGGCTCCGGGCAGGCGCGCGGGCCCCTGAAGCTCTTCGCGGCCCTGGTCGACAAGGCGCGCGACGGCTTCGGCTGGACGGTGGCGCGGATGATCCGCTTCTCGGCGATCTCCGTGCTGGTCTTCGTCGCCTTCCTGGTCGCCACCCTCCTGCTGTTCCAGCGCGTGCCGAGCGGCTTCCTGCCGATCGAGGACAAGGGCGTGTTCTTCGTCAACGTGCAGCTCCCCGACGGCGCCGCGCTGACCCGGACCGAGGCCGTGTCGGACCGGACCACCGAGATGCTGCTGGAGATCGAGGGCGTGACCGACGTCATCGCCATCTCCGGCTTCTCCATCCTCGGCGGCGTCGCCTCCAACGGCGCGCTGCTGATCCCGATCCTCAGCGACTGGGACGAGCGGACCGAGTTCGAGCAGCGCTGGTTCATGATCCTGGGCGAGGTCAACCGCCGCCTGGCGACCCTGATCGAGGCCGAGGCCTTCGGCTTCCCCCTGCCGCCGATCATGGGGCTCGGCACCGGCGGCAGCATCGAGGCGCAGCTCCAGGACCTCGAGGGCCGCCCGCCCCAGGCGCTCGCCTCGGCGCTGCGCAGCCTGGTCTTCGCGGCGAACCAGGACCCGGCGCTGAGCAACATCTTCAGCACCTACTCGGCGAACGTGCCGCAGCTCTTCCTCGACGTCGACCGCGACAAGGCGGAGGCCCTGGGCATCTCGGTCTCCGAGGTCTTCGCCATCCTGCAGGCCAGCCTCGGCTCGTCCTACATCAACGACTTCAACCTCTTCGGCAAGGTCTACCGGGTCATCATCCAGGCCGAGTCCGGCCACCGCGACGCGGTCGACGACATCGGCCGGCTGCATGTCCGCAACGCCGAGGGCGACATGATCCCGCTGCGCGCCCTGGTCGACGTCAAGCCGATCCTCGGGCCGCTGTCGATCGTCCGCTACAACCAGTTCCAGTCCGCCGCCATCACCGGCAGCAACGGCGAGGGCTTCAGCACCGGTGAGGCGATCGCCGCCCTGGAGGCCATCGCGGCGGAGGCCTTGCCGAACGGCTACCGCATCGAGTGGACGGGCACCTCGCAGCAGGAGCTGGAGGCCGGCGGCTTCGTCATCGTCATCTTCGCGCTGGCCCTGGTCTTCGCCTATCTCTTCCTGGTCGCCCAGTACGAGAGCTTCACCACGCCGGTCTCGGTGATCCTGTCGGTCGGCATCGCCATCTTCGGCGCGCTGGTCCCGCTGGCGCTGCTGCCCTTCCTGACCAACAACCTCTATGCCCAGATCGGCATGGTCATGCTGATCGGCCTGGCCAGCAAGAGCGCCATCCTGATCGTCGAGTTCGCCAAGGTGCGCCACGAGGAGGGCCGGAGCGTCGCCGAGGCGGCGGAGCTGGCGGCGCGCCTGCGCTTCCGGGCGGTGATGATGACCGCTCTGTCCTTCATCCTCGGCGTCATGCCCCTGGTCTTCGCCACCGGCGCCGGCGCGGCGAGCCGCGTCTCGATCGGCTTCGTGGTGGTCTGCGGCATGGTCGCCGCGACGGCGATCGGCATCTTCTTCATCCCGGTGCTCTACTACGTCGTCCAGAGCCTGCGTAACCGGGTGAAGAGCCTGTTCGTCGCCAAGCCGGCGGACGCCAAGACCTGAGCGGCTTCAGTCGCGTCGCTTGCCGAAGGGAAACGAACCGCCCCCTCACCCGGCTCCGGCTAAGCTCGGCTGCGCCTCGCCAAGCCTGCGCCGGGTGAGGGGGCAGGTCGTTTCGATGGCGACGGCGATCGCCGGACGAACGGACCGCTGCCGGCTGCGCGCAAGCAAGGAACGCGCCTAAGACCTCAGTCGCGTCGCTTGCGGCGGAAGCCCGGGGCGATGCGCAGGCCGCCGGGCGGGTCGGCCGCGCCGAACAGGGGGATGGCCCGGTAGCGGAAGCCGACGACGAGGACCGCGCCGATCAGGAAGCCGCCGATGTGCGCCCACCAGGCGACGCCGCCGCCGGCCGCGCCCGAGCCCCAAGCCTGCAGGAACTGGAAGCCGATCCAGATCAGCAGCAGGACGAAGGCCGGCACGTAGAGCGGAATGACCACGATCGGCACCAGCACCTTGGCGCGCGGGTGCAGCACCAGGTAGGCGCCGAGCACGCCGGAGACGGCGCCGCTGGCGCCGATGGTCGGCACCGTCGAGCCGGGATCGGCGACCACCTGGGTCAGCATCGCCAGCACGCCGCAGAGCAGGTAGAAGACGATGAAGCGGACATGGCCCATCGAGTCCTCGATGTTGTCGCCGAAGACCCAGAGATAGAGCATGTTGCCGAAGAGGTGCATGAAGTTGCCGTGCAGGAACTGGTAGGTCACCAAGGTCGCCATCGGCGGCACCAGGTAGTAGTCCTCGCCGAGCACCGCGTTGCCGACCAGGGTCGCCGGGATCACGCCGAGGCCCACCGCCAGGCGCTGGGCGTCGGCTTGTCCGACATCGCTCTGGAACAGGAAGACGAAGGCGCAGAGCGCGATCAGGCTCCAGGTCACCCAGGGCTGGCCGATCAGGACTCGGGGCTGGTTGTCGTGCAGCGGCAGGAAGGGCATGGGCTCGGGCCGACGGTCCGGTCGCTCAGGCGCTCATCTCGCAGACCACGGGCGTGTGGTCGGAGGCCTTCTTCCAGCCCCGCGGCTCCCGGTCGATGCTGCAGCTCGCCAGGCGGTCGGCGGCCTGCGCCGAGAGCAGGAAATGGTCGATGCGGATGCCGTGGTCGCTGTCCCAGGCGCCGCCCTGGTAGTCCCAGAAGCTGTAGGCGCGGCTGCGCGGGTTGAGCGCCCGATAGGCCTCGGTCAGGCCGAGGTTGAGGATCCGGCGGAAGCGCTTGCGGGTCTCCAGGCGGTAGAGGGCGTCGTTGGCCCAGACGCTCGGGTCGTGGCAGTCGACGGCATCGGGGATGACGTTGTAGTCGCCGCCCAGCACCACGGCCTGCTCGCTCGCCAGCAGCCCGGCCACGTGGTCGCCGAGGCGCTCCATCCAGGCCAGCTTGTAGTCGTACTTCTCGGTGTCCGGCGGGTTGCCGTTGGGCAGATAGATCGAGGCGAGGCGCAGGCCCTGGGTCAGCACCTCGAGATAGCGCGCCTGCTCGTCGGCCTCGTCGCCGGGCAGCGCCTCGAGCGCGACCTCGATCGGCTGGTCAGACAGCACGGCGACACCGTTGTAGCTCTTCTGGCCCTTGGCCACGGCGTGGTAGCCCAGGGCCTCGAAGGCCTCGGCCGGGAAGGCCTCGGTCTGGCACTTGATCTCCTGCATCAGCAGCACGTTCGGCCGGGCCTGCTCGAGCCAGCGCGTGACGCCCTCGAGGCGCGCCTTGATCGAGTTCACGTTCCAGGTGGCGATCTTGATCATGCCGCTGCCGGCTCCACGTCCGAGGGGCCGCGACTGTAGCACGGGCCGGGCGCCAGAGGCGCTATTCGGCGGGCGCCGCGCCGATTGCCGAATTCTCGATGTGCTGGGCGACCACGGCCGGTGCCTGGCCGCGGCGCAGAGGTCTCTTCAGATGGCGAAGGAGGTGCCGCAGCCGCAGGAGGAGCTGGCCTGCGGGTTGCGCACCTGGAAGGCGGAGCCGACCAGGTCCTCGACGTAGTCGACCTCCGAGCCGGCCAGGTACTCCAGCGACACGGTATCGACCACCAGGGTCGCGCCGTCGCGCTCGAAGGTCCGGTCGTCCTCGTTGAGGCTGCGGTCGAAGGAGAAGCCGTACTGGAAGCCCGAGCAGCCGCCGCCGGAGACCGCCAGGCGCACCATGGCGCCGGGCTCTTCCTCCCGCTCCATCAGCCGCCGAATCTGCTTGGCCGCCGCCTCGGTCAGGGTCAGGCCGGCTTCCTGGGTGACGTCGATGGTCTCGCTCATGGCTCCGATCCGCGCAACGCAGGTCCGGTCCCTATATTGGCGCCTTGAGGCCCGCTGTCAAACGGCGGGAGGGCCGCGGCTGGGCGGATTCCCTTTGTCCGGGCAATGCTCTAGTGTCCCGCCATGGCCGGTCTCCCGGAAACCAGCGCACAGCCAGCGGCCCCGCAGCCGGGCGAGCTGGCGACCTTCGCCTGCCATCCGGAGGCCAGCCGCGGCCGGCGCTGCGCCGAGCCGGAATCGCCGACCCGCTCCGGCTTCCAGCGCGACCGGGACCGGATCATCCATGCCGGCGCCTTCCGCAAGCTGAAGTACAAGACCCAGGTCTTCGTCTACCACGAGGGCGACTACTACCGGACCCGGCTGACCCACAGCGTCGAGGTCGCCCAGATCGCCCGCTCGATCGCCCGCTCCCTGGGCCTCAACGAGGACCTGGCCGAGGCCCTGGCCCTGGCCCACGACCTGGGCCACACGCCCTTCGGCCATGCCGGCGAGGAGGCGCTGGACGCGGCCATGGCCGATTTCGGCGGCTTCGACCACAACGAGCAGACCTTCCGCATCCTGACCCAGCTCGAGCGGCGCTATGCCGAGTTCGACGGCCTCAACCTGACCTGGGAGACCCTGGAAGGCACCGTCAAGCACAACGGCCCATTGGTCGGCCCCGACAGGCCGCCGGTGCCCCCGAGCATCGCCGCCTACGACGCCGAGACGGACCTGGCCCTCGATCTCTATCCCAGCGCCGAGGCCCAAGTGGCCGCCCTGTCCGACGACATCGCCTACAACAACCACGACATCGACGACGGCCTGCGCGCCGGCCTGTTCGACATCGACGACCTGCGCGGCCTGCCGCTGGTCGGGCCGGTGCTGGAGAAGGTCACGGCGCGCTATCCCGGCCTGGAGCGGGGCCGGCTGATCCACGAGACCATCCGGCGGGTGATCAACCACATGGTCAACGACCTGCTGGCCGAGACCGGCCGGCGCCTGGCGGCGGCCGATCCCGCCGATGCCGAGGCCGTGCGCCGCCACGGCGCGCCGGTCGTTGCCTTTTCCGATGCGATGCGCGAGAACGACCGCGCCCTCAAGGCCTTCCTTTTCAAGCGGATGTACCGCCATTACCGGGTCAATCGGATGACCGAGAAGACGCGCCGGGTCGTCGCCGAGCTGTTCCGGGCCTATCGCGAGGCGCCGAGCTGCCTGCCGCCGGAGTGGCAGGCAACGATCCCTGAGGACGATCCGAAGGGGGCGGCCCGGGTGGTCGCCGACTACATCGCCGGCATGACCGACCGCTACGCCCTCGAGGAGCACCGCAAGCTTTTCGACCCGCAGGCCAGAACCTGAGCGCCATGAACCTCTATCGGCGCTTTCGCGACCAGGTGGTGGTCGAGATCGAGGCCCTGGCCAGCCAGGGCTTGCTCTCGGCCGGCCTCGACACCCGCCGGGTCACCGTCGAGCCGCCGCGCGATCCGAGCCACGGCGACCTCTCGACCAACGCCGCCATGGTCCTGGCCAAGCCGGCCGGGCTCAAGCCGCGCGCCCTGGCCGAGCCGCTGGCCGAGCGCCTGGCCGGTAGGCCCCACGTCACCGCCGCCGAGGTCGCCGGGCCCGGCTTCATCAACCTGCGCCTCGACGAGGCCTTCTGGCACGCCCGGCTGGGCGAGATCCTCGCGGCCGGCGAAGCCTACGGGAGCTCGGACCTCGGCGCCGGCCGGCCGGTCAACGTCGAGTACGTCTCGGCCAACCCGACCGGCCCGCTGACCGTCGGCCATGCCCGCGGCGCCGTGTTCGGCGACGCCCTGGCCTCGCTCCTGGAGAAGGTCGGCTTCGCGGTGACCCGCGAGTACTACATCAACGACAACGGCAGCCAGGTCGACACCCTGGCCCGCTCCGCCCACCTGCGCTACCGCGAGGCCCTGGGCGAGGCGATCGGCGAGATCCCCGCCGGCGCCTATCCGGGCACCTACCTCAAGGCCGTCGGCCAGGCCCTGGCCGAGCGCGACGGCGACCGCTGGCTCGGCCTGCCCGAGGCGGACTGGCTGGCCGAGGTCCGGCGCTTCGCGATCGACGCCCAGATGGCCGTCATCAAGGACGACCTCAAGAGCCTGGGCATCGAGCAGGACGTCTTTACCTCCGAGCGCGGCCTGGTCGATGCCGGCGGCGTCGAGGCCGTGCTGCAGGAGCTGGAATCGCGCGATCTGGTCTACACCGGCGTCCTGGAGCCGCCCAAGGGCAAGCAGCCCGAGGACTGGGAGCCCCGGCCGCAGCTCCTGTTCCGGGCGACCCGCTTCGGCGACGACACGGACCGGCCGATCAAGAAATCCGACGGCTCCTGGACCTACTTCGCCTCCGACATGGCCAACCACCTGGACAAGTTCCGGCGCGGCGGCGAGACCATGATCGACGTCTGGGGCGCCGACCACAGCGGCTACGTCAAGCGCATGAAGGCGGCGGTCACGGCCCTGACCGACGGCGAGGGCCGGCTCGAGGTGCAGATCTGCCAGATGGTCCGCCTGCTGCGTAGCGGCGCGCTGGTCAAGATGTCCAAGCGCGCCGGCGAGTTCGTCACCCTGCGCGACCTGGTCGACGAGGTCGGCCGCGGCGTGGTGCGTTTCATCATGCTGACTCGCAAGAACGATGCGCCTCTGGACTTCGATCTTGAGAAAGTGCATGAACAGACCCGCGACAATCCGGTGTTCTATGTGCAATATGCCCATGCGCGCTGCTGCTCGGTCTTTCGGCTCGCGGCCGAGGAGCTGCCGGACCTGGAGCTTTCGGCGGAGGCCATGACGCAAGCGCCCGTCAATCTCTTGACCGACTCTTCGGAGCTTGGTCTCATGAAGCAGTTAGCCGGTTGGCCGCGGCTACTGGAGGGGGCCGCCGAGGCCAACGAGCCGCATCGTGTGGCCTTTTACTTGTACGACGTGGCGGCGGCCTTCCATGGCCTTTGGACAAAGGGCAAGGAAGACGCGCAGCTTCGGTTTCTCGTCCCCGACAATCCGGACCTGACCCGCGCGCGCCTGGCTTTGGTAACGGCGGTCAAATCGGTGGTGGCCTCCGGCCTCCAGCTATTTGGCGTCGAGCCGCTTGAGGAGATGAGATGATGGCGTCGGAACCTCGGATGGTGGAAGCAACCACCACGGTCATGGAGGTCGACTTCGGCAACCGGCAAGGCCCCTCGCGCGGCCAGCCGGGTCAGCTCGGTCCCGCGGCGCCTGAGCTCGGCGAGGCGGACGAGCCGCTCGGCGTATTCCCCGAGGCGAGCGAGGCCGAGCCCGAGGAGGCCGCGCGCCCGCCGCGCCGCTGGGCCGGCATGCTGCTGGCCCTGCTGGCCGTCGGCGCCTTCGGCGGCGTCGTCTGGTTCGCCTACAAGTGGGGCCTGAGCAGCGGCTACCGTGACGAGGTGCCGACCCTGATGGCCGACGTCCGGCCGATCAAGGTCAAGCCCGAGAACCCCGGCGGCATGGTCGTGCCGAACCAGGACAAGCTGGTGCTGCACCAGGGCGAGGAAGGCGCCGAGCAGCAGGTCGAGCGCCTGCTGTCGCCGCCCGAGGTGCCGGAGCCGCTGGTGCCCGCCGGGGGCACCGGGCCCGAGATCGCCTCGGTGACCGACCCGGCGAGCGAGACCCCGGCCGCGGCCGAGCCGGCCGGCACCGAGAGCGCGCAAGCCTCCGAGTCGGCCGCAGAGGCGCAGCCCGCCGAGACCGAGGTCGCCGCCAGCGCGCCCGAGCCGGCGGCCACCATCGCGGTGCCGACCGAGACCGAGGCGCCGGCCCAGGCCGAAGCCCAGCAGAGCGAGGCGCAGCAGACCGCCGCCGCCAGCCCGCAGATCGAGGCCTCGACGGCCCCGGCCGCCGGCGGCAGCGCGTCGGCCGGTGCCGCGGCGGGCGCCGCTTCCGGCGGCGCGTCCGGGGCCGCTTCGGGCGGCGGTGCCGCTGGCGGTGCAGGGGGGCCGACCCTGGCCCAGGCGGCCGGCGTCCAGGTCGCGGCCATCCAGAAGGGCGACTACGTCATCCAGCTCGCCTCGGTCACCAGCTCCGACGCCGCCAGCAAGGAGTGGAGCCGGCTGCAGCGGACCTTCCCGAGCCTGCTCGGCGACATGGACCTCGCGGTGCAGGAGGCCACGGTCAAGGGCACGCTCTACCACCGGGTGCAGACCGGGCCCTTCCCGAGCCGGGCCACCGCCCAGGACATGTGCGCCCAGATCAAGGCGAAGAACCAGGCCTGCATCGTCCAGCGGCGCTGAGGCTCCGCGCTGTCCGACCCCGCACAGTTGCCGAGCGGTCCGACGTCGGGCGCCCCGAGCGGCGCGCCGCCGCGTGCCATCGTCTTCGGCTGCGCCGGGACGGCGCTGAGCGACTGGGAGCGCGACTTCTTCGCCGACAGCGATCCGCTCGGCTTCATCCTCTTTAAGCGCAACTGCGAGACGCCGGAGCAGATCCGCGCCCTGGTCGGCGACCTGCGGGACAGCGTCGGCCGCGCCGACGCGCTGCTGCTGATCGACCAGGAGGGCGGCCGGGTCGAGCGCCTGAAGCCGCCCCATTGGCCGAGCCAGCCGGCGGCGGGCGAGATCGGCGCCCTGGCCGAGAGCGACCCGGCGGTGGCCGAGGAGGCCGCCGGGCTGCAGGCGCGGCTGATTGCCCACAACCTGCATTCGCTCGGCATAACAGTCGATTGCGCCCCGGTGCTCGACCTCCGCCACAGCGGTGCCAGCGACGTCGTCGGCGACCGCGCCTTCGGCGGCGATCCGGCCACTGTGGCCCGGCTCGGGCGCGCCTTCTGCGACGGCCTGCTGGCCGGCGGCGTGCTGCCGGTGGTCAAGCACCTGCCGGGCCATGGCCGGGCGCTCTGCGATTCCCACCACGCCCTGCCGGTCATCGAGGCCGAGATCCGGGAGCTGGAGCGCAGCGACTTCCTGCCCTTCCAGGCGCTGGCGGACATGCCCATGGCGATGACCGCCCACATCTGCCTGCCGGCGATCGACGGCATGACGCCGGCGACCGCCTCGGCGCCGATCCTGCGGCAGGTGATCCGCGAATTCATCGGCTTCCAGGGCCTGCTGTTCAGCGACGACCTCTCGATGTCGGCGCTGGCGGGCGACCTGGGCGAGCGCACGGCCGCTTGCCTGGCCGCCGGCTGCGACGTCGCCCTGCACTGCAACGGCGACTCGGCCGAGATGGCGCTGGCCGCGGCCGCCGCCGGGCCGCTTTCCGAGGCCGGCATGAGGCGCCTGGAGGCCGCCCTGCAGCGGCTGGTCTGGGCGCCGGAGCCGATCGACTCGGCGGCCCTGCGCGCGCGCCTTGACGCACTGCTCCGGGCCCATTAGGCGGGGGCGATGGACGCCTCGGTCTCCGAGCTCATCTACACCGCCACCACCTGGGTGCTGCCGGTCCTCTTCGCCATCACCCTGCACGAGGCGGCGCACGGCTTCGTCGCCTGGCGGCTGGGCGACGACACCGCCTATCGGCAGGGCCGGGTCACTTTCAACCCGCTGCGCCACGTCGACGCCTTCGGCACCGTGATCCTGCCGGCCCTGCTGCTCTTGCTGCGGGCGCCCTTCCTGTTCGGCTGGGCCAAGCCGGTGCCGGTCGCCTTCGGCCGGCTGCGCCAGCCGCGGCGCGACATGGTGCTGGTCGCCCTGGCGGGGCCGGGGGCCAACCTGCTGCTGGCGACGATCTCCGCCTTCCTGTTTCACATCGCCGCCCTGATGCCGGAAAGCGTGGCTGTCTGGTCGGTGCAGACCCTCTACAATTCGATCGTGCTCAACCTGGTCTTGGCGGTCTTCAACATGCTGCCCCTGCCGCCGCTCGACGGCGGCCGGGTGGCGGTCGGCCTGCTGCCGCGCCCGCTGGCCCTGCCGCTGGCCCGGCTCGAGCGCTACGGCCTGCTGATCCTGGTCGGCGTCATCTTCCTGCTGCCCTTCGTCGGCAGCCGGCTCGGTTTCGACCTCAACATCTTCGCCGTCCTGGTCTGGACACCGGTGGAATGGCTGCTGCCCTTCTTCCATGCCCTGGCCGGCGTGCGCTAAGCGGAAGGCGGGACGATGAGCGACCTGGACAGCTTCGAGCAGGAGGCCGAGCGGCAGGAGCCGGCCTCCATGCTGGTGGTCGACCTCGACGTCTACGAGGGGCCGATCGACCTGCTGCTCGACCTGGCCCGCGACCAGAAGGTCGACCTGACCAAGATCTCGATCCTGGCGCTGGCCGAGCAGTACCTCAGCTTCATCGAGCGGGCCCGCGACCTGCGCCTGGAGATCGCCGCGGACTACCTGGTCATGGCGGCCTGGCTCGCCTACCTCAAGTCGCGCCTGCTGATCCCCGAGCCGGAAGGCGAGGGCGAGCCGACCGGCGCCCAGATGGCTGCCGCCCTGCGCTTCCAGCTCCAGCGCCTCGAGGCCATGCAGAACGCCGGCAAGCGGCTCGTCGACCTGCCGCGCCTCGGTCAGCAGTTTTTCGGCCGCGGCGAGCCGCAGCCGCTCGACGTGGTCAGCACGACGGTCTATGACGTCTCGCTCTACGAACTCTTGCAGGCCTATGCGCGCAACGCGGTGCGCGCCGAGGCGACCAGCCTGCGGATCCAGCCGACCGAGCTCTACACCATGGAACAGGCCATCAAGCGTCTGGAGGGCCTGCTCGGCGCCATGCCGAGCTGGCGCAGCCTGACCGCCTTCCTGCCGAGCGACCTGGAGGGCGCCCTGCGCCAGCGCTCGGGCGTCGCCTCGACCCTGGCGGCGAGCCTGGAGATGGTCCGCGAAGGCAAGATCGAGATCCGCCAGGAAGGCTCCTTCGGACCGATCTATCTGCGTGCCCGGGTGGAACAGACGTGAACGACCGCTTTCAACAACTACGGCTGATCGAGGCGTTGCTGTTCGCCTCGCAGGGGCCCCTGACCCGCAACGACCTGGCCCGCCACCTGCCGGACGACGCCGATCTCGACGGCCTGATCGAGGAGCTCAAGGGGCTCTACGCCAACCGCGGCGTGACCCTGGTCCAGGTCGGTGAGCGCTGGGCCTTCCGCACGGCGGCCGACCTGGCGCCGCTGATGAAGCTGGAGACCACGGTCAAGCGCAAGCTGTCCCGCGCGGCCGTCGAGACCCTGGCGGTGATCGCCTACCACCAGCCGGTGACCCGCGCCGAGATCGAGGAGATCCGCGGCGTCAGCCTGTCGCGCGGCACCCTCGACGTGCTGCTCGAGGCCGGCTGGATCAAGCCGCGCGGCCGCCGCCGCGTGCCCGGCCGGCCGATCACCTGGGGCACCAGCCCGGCCTTTCTCGACCAGTTCGGCCTGGAGACGATCGATGCGCTGCCCGGCCGCGACGAGCTGAAGGCCGCCGGGCTGCTCGACACCCGGCCGGCCATGGCGGTCATGGCCGCCCGCGGCGAGCTGGACGAGGAGGAGGACGACGAGGGCGAGGACGGCGGCGAGGGCGACGAGCCCTTGGCCGCGGACGAGGCCCTGGCCGAGGACTTCGGCGTCGCCGACGAGATCCGCGATGAGGCGGACGACGAGGCGGCGGCGGAGGAGGACGCGGCCGAGCCGGCCGAGGACGGCGAGCCCGAGCCCGAGCCGGAGCCGGAGCAAGAGGCCGAGGTCGAGCCGGAGCCCGAGGCCGAGCCGGCGCCTGCGGAAGAGCCGGCCGCCGAAGACCAGCTTGAGGTTCGGCAGGGCGGCGGCTAAGCAACGCACCGGCAATAACCCTACTTGCGAAATGGTTTGAGACTGCAAGTCAGTCTCAATATTCTGCTGCGTTGGAATGACCGCACTCCAGGTCGAGCATATTCGCCACGCCTTCGGCTCGCTGGTGGCCGTGGACGACCTCTCGCTCACCGTCGAAGACGGCGAGATCGTCTGCCTGCTCGGGCCCTCGGGCTGCGGCAAGACGACCCTGCTGCGCATCGCCGCCGGCCTGGAGCCGCTGCAGCAGGGCCGGGTGCTGCTGAACGGCGAGGTGGTGGCGGATCGCAGCCGCGAGGTGCCGCCGGAGGCCCGCTCCGTCGGCCTGGTGTTCCAGGACTATGCGCTCTTCCCGCACCTCTCGGTGGTCGACAACGTGGCCTTCGGCCTGCGCGGCCGCTCCGGCCGCGAGCGCCGGGCCCGCGCCTTGGAGACCCTCGAGCTGGTCGGCATGGCGCCGCAGGCCGCGGCCTTCCCGCACACGCTGTCCGGCGGCCAGCAGCAGCGGGTGGCGCTGGCCAGGGCGCTGGCGCCCAAGCCGCGGGTCATGCTGCTGGACGAGCCCTTCTCCGGGCTCGATGCCCAGCTCCGGCACCGGGTCCGCGACCAGACCCTGCACATCCTCAAGGAGAGCGGCACGGCGAGCCTGGTGGTGACCCACGACCCGGAGGAGGCCATGTTCATGGCCGACCGGATCGCCCTGCTGTGCGAGGGCCGGATCGAGCAGTTCGGCCCGCCCAGCGCCCTCTACTACCGGCCGGAGAACGCCTTCGTCGCCGGCTTCTTCGGCGAGATCAACCGGCTGGAGGCGGTCACCGCCGGCCAGCAGGTCAAGACCCCCCTGGGCGCCCTGGCGGCCGAGGGCCTGCCCGACGGCACCGCCGTCGAGGTGCTGATCCGGCCGGAGGCGATCCGGCTGTCGCCCCTGGAGGCCGAGCCGGCCGACGGCAGCGGCTTCGCCAGGGTCACGGCGGCCCGGCTGCTCGGCCGCACCAGCCTGCTGCACCTCAACGTGGTTAACGGCAGCATCGAGCCGGTGCACCTCCATGCCCGGGTGCCCGGCGCCTTCTTGCCGGCCGAGAACGCGCCCATGAAAATCGAGCTCGACCGCAGCCAAGCCTTCGTGTTTCGTCGTAGAAACGAGGGCGAGACGGCTGCGGCGGCGAGCATTGCGGGCTGAGGGCCTTTCTGCGATAGTCCGGCCAGCACCTCAGGATGAGAGGAATCAAGGGAGAGCCCTAATATGGGGACCTTTTCTATCTGGCATTGGATCATCGTCTTGGTGGTCGTGCTTGTCTTGTTCGGCGGCGGCGGCAAGCTCACCAAGCTGATGGGTGACGCCGGGCGCGGCATCACGGCCTTCAAGAAGGGGCTCAAGGAAGACCCCAAGGCGAAGGCGGAGGGTGACGACGCGGAAGGGGCGGAGGCCGAGGTCACGGCCCAGCGCTCGATCACAGACTCCGAGGAGCAGAGCGCCGAAGAGCCCGACAAGAAGAAGGCTTCGGCCGGCTGACGCGCCTGCCGCGCCCGCCGCGGCCGGCAGCCGGCGCGTGAGACTCGAGGCAGCGCCATGCCCGACATAGGTTGGGCGGAACTGGCCATCGTCGCCGTTCTGGCCCTCATCGTCATCGGACCGAAGGACCTGCCGCAAGTCATGCGGACGGTCGGCAAGTGGATGCGCAAGGCGCGCAGCGTTTCGCGCGAGTTCCAGTCGTCGATGGACGAGATGGTGCGCGAGGCCGAGCTCGAGGACGCCCGCAAGGCGATCGGCAACGTCAAGGGCAAGAACCTCCGCGAGACGATCGAGAACACCATCGACCCCGACGGCGAGGTCAAGCAGGCCGCGCGCGACCTGCGCGACGAGGCGCGGCGCGACCCCGGCGCGAAGAAAAAAAGTGGCAAGAAGCCCGAGAAGAAATCCGCCGAGGCCGATGCCGCCGAGCCCGAGACCAAGGCGACGATCGTCAAGCAGCCGCTGAACATCGCGCCGCCCCATTCGGTGACCCCGCCGGCCGAGCCGGCGGCGGGCGACAGCGCGGCGAGCGCCGCCCCGGCGGGCGAGCAGAAGACCGCCAGCGGCGGCGGCTGATCCCATGGCCGAGGCAATCGACGACGGCAAGAAGATGCCGCTGCTCGATCATCTGATCGAGCTGCGCAAACGTCTGCTCTACTCCCTGGTGGCCCTGCTGGTCGCCTTCCTGGTCTGCTTCTACTTCGCCGCCGACCTCTTCGATTTCCTCGTCAAGCCCCTAGCCGACCTGCTGATCGAGCGGCGCGCTGCCGACGAGGGCTCGGCGCCGCGGCTGATCTACACGGCCCTGACCGAGGTCTTCTTCACCCACGTCAAGGTCGCCTTCTTCGCCGGCGCCTTCATCACCGCGCCGATCTTCCTGACGCAGATCTGGCTGTTCGTCGCGCCCGGCCTCTACCGCAACGAGCGGCACGCCTTCGGCCCCTTCCTGGTGGCCACGCCGATCCTGTTCTTCATCGGCGGCTCGCTGGTCTACTACGTGATCTTCCCGCTGGCCTGGGAGTTCTTCCTGGCCTTCGAGCAACAGGCCGATACCGGCACGCTGCCCATCGAGCTGGAAGCGAAGGTCAACGAGTACCTGTCGCTGGTCATGAAGCTGATCTTCGCCTTCGGGCTCTGCTTCCAGCTTCCGGTGATCATGACCCTGCTGGCGCGCGTCGGCCTGGCGACCTCCGAGGGCATGGCCAAGAAGCGCAAGTACGCCATCGTCGGCGTCTTCGTGGTGGCGGCGATCTTCACCCCGCCCGACCCGATCAGCCAGGTCAGCCTCGCCCTGCCGATCATCCTGCTCTACGAGATCTCGATCTACATGGCGAAGTTCGTCGAGAAGAAGCGGGCGCAGGAGGAGGCGGCCGAGACCGCCTAGCCGGTCAGACCATGGGGGCCGCGGTTTCCCCGTGGACAGGCTCGAAGCGGATTTTCTATAAGGGCCGAGAGCCCCGGCCGGGCTGACGAAGAACTGCCGACGAGCTGGATTCCATGTTCGATATCCGTTGGATACGCGAAGCGCCCGAGGCCTTCGACGAAGGCATGCGGCGGCGTGGCCTGGAGCCTGCCTCCGAGAGCGTCCTGGCGCTCGACGCCGAGCGGCGCGCGCTGCAGACCGAAGCGCAGGAGATGCAGACCCGCCGCAACGAGGTTTCCAAGGCGGTCGGCGCGGCCAAGCGCGAGGGCAAGGACGCCGAGGATCTCGTCGCCGAGGTCGCCCAGCTCAAGGACAAGCTGGCGGCGGCCGAGCAGCGCGAGCGCGAGCTGGCGCAGCAGCTCACCGACCTGCTTTCCGGCCTGCCCAATACGCCGGGCCCGAACGTGCCGGACGGCGCCGACGAAAGCGCCAACCGCGAGGAGCGCGTGGTCGGCGAGAAGGCCAGCCTCGGCTTCGAGCCCAAGCAGCACTTCGAGCTGGGCGAGGCGCTGGGCCTGCTCGACTTCGAGACGGCGGCCAAGCTGTCGGGCGCGCGCTTCGCCGTCCTGCGCGGCGGCCTGGCGCGCCTGCACCGGGCCCTGGCGCAGTACATGATCGACCGGCACACCGAGGAGAACGGCTACCTCGAGGTCATGCCGCCCTACCTGGTGCGCGACCACGTGGTCTACGGCACCGGCCAGCTGCCGAAGTTCGCCGACGACCTGTTCCACACCGAGGAGGGCTTCTGGCTGATCCCGACCGCCGAGGTGCCGCTGACCAACCTGGTGAACGACGCGATCCTCGACGAGGACGTGCTGCCGCTGCGGGTCACGGCGCTGACGCCCTGCTTCCGCTCCGAGGCGGGGGCGGCCGGCAAGGACACCCGCGGCATGCTGCGCCAGCACCAGTTCGACAAGGTCGAGCTGGTCTCGCTGGTGCATCCCGACGAGTCCGACGCCGAGCTGGAGCGCATGACCTCCTGCGCCGAGGGCATCCTGCAGGCGCTCGGCCTGAGCTATCGGGTCGTCTGCCTCTCGACCGGCGACATGGGCTTCGCCGCGCGCCAGACCTACGACATCGAGGTCTGGCTGCCCGGCCAGCAGGCCTACCGCGAGATCTCGAGCTGCTCGAACTGCTGGGACTTCCAGACGCGACGCCTGAACGGCCGCTTCCGGCCCAGCGGCGAGAAGGGCACGCGCTTCCTGCACAGCCTGAACGGCTCGGGCGTCGCGGTCGGCCGCGCGCTGATCGCCGTCATGGAGACCTACCAGCAGGCCGACGGCTCGATCGTCGTGCCGGACGTCCTGCTGCCCTACATGGGCGGGCTGACCGAGATCGCCCGGGACGATGGCTAAGCGATCCCCCTTGGCCGGGGCGCGGATCCTGGTCACCAACGACGACGGCATTCACGCGCCCGGCCTGAAGGTTCTCCAGAACATCGCCAAGAGCCTGAGCGACGACGTCTGGGTCGTCGCGCCCGAAAGCGAGCAGTCGGCGGTCGCCCACGCGCTGACCCTGCGCCGGCCGGTGCGGCTGCGCAAGCTGGCGCCGCGCCGCTACGCGCTCGACGGCACGCCGACCGACTGCGTGCTGATCGCCGCCCACAAGCTGTTCAAGGAGCGGCGGCCGGACCTCGTGCTCTCCGGCGTCAATGACGGCGGCAACCTGGGCGAGGACGTGACCTATTCCGGCACCGTCGCCGCGGCCATGGAAGGCTGCCTGCTCGGCCTGCGGGCGATCGCCCTGTCGCAGCAGCGCAACCCGCGCGGCGAGCCGCGCTTCGCCGTGGCCGAGCGGCACGCGCCGGAGGTGATCGGCAAGCTCGCCGGCTTCGACTGGGGCCGGGACATGCTGATCAACGTCAACTTCCCGGCCTGCGCCCCGGAGGATGTCCGGGGCGTGGTGGCCTGCAAGCAGGGCAGCCGAGACCTCGGCAGCGCCATCGTCGAGGGGGCGGATCCCGGCGGCCGGCCCTATCTCTGGATCGGCAGCTATCAGAGCGACGTGACGCGGGCGCGCAACACGGACCTGGCGGCGGTCGCCCGCGACGCCATCGCGGTGACGCCATTGCACCTCGACCTGACCCATCGCGCCGCCTTGAAGCGCCTGCAGACGCTGTTCGGGTGAGCATCGAAGCGCGCAAGATCCGCCTGATCATGGAGCTGCGCCGCCAAGGCCTGGCCGACACGGCGGTGCTCTCGGCGATCGAGCGCATCCCGCGCGAGGCCTTCGTGCCGCCGACCTTCCGCGACCAGTCCTACGAGGACCGCGCCCTGCCGATCGGCCATGGCCAGACGATCAGCCAGCCCTCCGTGGTGGCGGTCATGACCCAGGCGCTCGAGGTCGACAAGCGGATGAAGGTGCTGGAGATCGGCACCGGCTCGGGCTACCAGGCCGCCGTGCTGTCGCGGCTCTGCCGCCGCCTCTACAGCGTCGAGCGGATCGCGCCGCTGCTGCGGGAAGCCGAAGAGCTCTTCAAGGCGCTGCGCCTGCACAACATCACCACGCGCCTGGTCGACGGCCAGGTCGGCTGGCCGGAGCAGGCGCCCTTCATGCGGATCATCGCCACCGCGGTCGCCGCCGAGGTGCCCGGCCGCCTGGTCGACCAGCTCTCCGAGGCCGGCGGCCGCCTGGTCTTGCCGATCGGCCGGCGCGGCCGGCCGCAGCAGCTCCTGCGGATCACCCGCAGCGGCGACAGCCTGCTGGAGGAGCCGCTGGGCGAGGTCCGCTTCGTGCCGCTGCTCGACGGCGTGGAAGAGACCGGGCGGGCCGCGCGGGACCGGGCCTCGTGACCGGGCGGCTGCTCGTCGTCTCGCTCTTGACCCTGGCCCTGGCGGCCTGCGGGCCGCCGCCGCGGCCGCGCAGCGGCCCGCTCGAGCCGCCGCTCTTGCCGCGCCACAAGCCGACGCCGCCGGCCGGGCTCGAGGGTCTGGCGCCGGCGCCGGCGGCTGGGGCGGCTGGGGAGATCGCCCGGCCGGCCAGCATCGTCGTGCAGGCGGGCGACACGGTCTACGGCATCGCCCGGCGCTACGCGCTGCCGATCCGCAGCCTGATCGACGCCAACGAGCTGAAGCCGCCCTTCGTCCTGCGGCTCGGCCGGAGCCTGCGGATCCCCTCGCCGCGGGTCCACAAGGTCGCGGCGGGCGACACGGTCTACGGCATCTCGCGGCGCTACCAGGTCGATATGGCCGCCCTGATGCGCCAGAACCGCATCGTGCCGCCCTTCCGCATCCGGGTCGGCCAGCTCCTGGTCCTGCCCGGCGGCGAGGCGCCGCGCACGGCCGTGGCCGCCGTGACCAGCGAGCCTCTGCCGGTGCCGGCGCCGGTCCGCCGACCGATGGCCGAACAGCTCGCCGCCCTGGCCGCCGACGAAGGCGTGGTCATCCCGCGGCCCCGGCCGGGCCGGGCCTCCCGCATCTCCGCGCCGCCGCCGCCCTCCTTGCCGCAGAGCGCGGCGATCCCCAAGGCGCCGCCGCTGTCCGGCGGGCGATTCCTCTGGCCGCTGCGCGGCAAGCTGATCTCGACCTACGGCCCGAAGGGCGGCGGCCGGCACAACGACGGCATCAACATCGCGGCGCCCCGCGGCACCGAGGTGCTGGCCGCCGAGAACGGCGTGGTCGCCTATGCCGGCAACGAGCTGCGCGGCTTCGGCCGGCTGCTCCTGATCAAGCACGCCGGCGGCTGGGTCACCGCCTACGCCCACAACGAGCGCCTGCTGGTCGGCCGCGGCCAGCAGGTCCGGCGCGGCCAGCCGATCGCCCTGGTCGGCAGCAGCGGCAACGTCTCGACGCCGCAGCTCCACTTCGAGGTTCGGAAAGGCACCCGCGCCATCGACCCGGCCGAGGTGCTCGGGCCCCGGCAGACGGCAATCCGGGGCTAATCCAGCCGCCGTCCCAGCCGTCCCGCCAGGTCCTGGACGAACTGCCAGGCGACGCGGCCGGAGCGGCCGCCTCTGGTGATGGACCATTCGTTGGCCTCGGCGGCCAGGCGGTCTTCGGCGAGCTCCAGGCCGTAGCGCTCGGCGTAGCCGCGGATCATCGACAGGAAGGTGTCCTGGTCGCAGTTGTGGAAGCCGAGCCAGAGGCCGAAGCGGTCGGACAGGCTGACCTTCTCCTCGACGGCCTCGGAGGCGTGGATCGCCGTCGAGCGCTCGTTCTCGATCATGTCGCGCGGCATCAGGTGCCGGCGGTTCGAGGTGGCGTAGAAGATGACGTTCTCCGGCCGGCCCTCGATGCCGCCCTCGAGCACCGCCTTGAGCGACTTGTAGGAGGTGTCGGCGTCGTCGAAGCTGAGGTCGTCGCAGAACAGGATGAAGCGGCGCTCCTGCTCGCGCAGGGCGGCCAGCAGGCGCGGCAGGGAGGGGATATCCTCCCGGTGGATCTCGACCAGGGCCAGGGCCGGCTGGCGCTCGGCGCGGCGGTCGCGGTTGACCATGGCGTGCACGGCCTTGACCAGCGAGGACTTGCCCATGCCCCGGGCGCCCCAGAGCAGGGCGTTGTTGGCCGGCAGGCCGGCGGCGAAGCGGGTGGTGTTCTGCATCAGGGCGTCGCGCTGGCGCTCGATGCCCTTCAAGAGCTCGAGATCGACCCGATTGACCTGGACCACGGCCTCCAGGCGGTCGTCCTCGGAGCTCCAGATGAAGGCATCCGCGCTGTCCATCGGGGCGGAGGCCGGCTTGGAGGGCGACAGCCGCTCCAGGGCCTCGGCAATTCGGGTCAGGGCCGGGCCCAGGCTGTCGATGGGATTGCCCTCGTCGCTCATGTATCTCTGCTGCCTAGAACGGGTCTCGGAAGGACGGCGCGGAGCCTATCCAGCGCCCCCTGGGGCGTCAACGCGGGCCCCGGGGCCGCCGCCGCCCGGGCCCCGGAAATGCCCCGGGAGCCGTTGCATTTCATGGGTCTGCGGGTATAGTCCGCGATCTTCAATGGCCCTGGCCTAAGGACACATCGATGCTGATTTCGCCGGCCTACGCCCAGGCTGCCGGGGGCGGCGAGTCGGGCTTCGTCGCCCTGCTGCCGCTGGTTCTGATCTTCGTGGTCTTCTACTTCCTGCTGATCCGGCCCCAGCAGAAGAAGATGAAGCAGCACCGCGAGATGGTCTCCAACGTCCGCCGCGGCGACAAGATCGTCACCGGCGGCGGCCTGATCGGCACGATCGTCAAGGTGACCGAGGGCAGCGAGGAGGTTCAGGTGGAGCTGGCCGAGAACGTCCGCGTGAAGGTTCTCCGCCACACCATCGCCGACCTGATGTCCAAGCCGCAGCCGGCCAAGGCCGAGGGCAAGGGCGGCGGCAAGGGCGAGGGCAAGCAGGAAGCGGCCAACGACAGCGCGCCCGGCCAGGGCGGCGGCGGCTTCAGCCTGTCGAAACTGTTCGGCAACAAGCCCAAGTAAGCCCAAATAGGCCGAGGTAGGCAGGTGGGTCCCGCGGCGCCGCGGGCCTAACCGAGATCGAGGCGCAGGAGCCCGATGGTTCAGTTTCCCCGCTGGCAGATGATCCTGGTCTTGCTGGTCCTGCTGACCGGCCTGGCCTTCGCTGCGCCCAACCTCTTCGAGGAGGAGACCACGGCGGACCTGCCGAGCTGGCTGCCCGGCAACCAGGTGAACCTCGGCCTCGACTTGCAGGGCGGCACCTACCTGCTGCTGGAGGCCGACCTCGAAGCGGTCATGCAGGACAACCGCGATGACCTGGTCGGCGGCATCCGCGACGCCCTGAGGGGCGGCGGCCAGCGGATCGGCTACCGCGACCTGGGGGTCTTCGGCGAAGAGGTCGGCTTCACGCTGATCGACCCCTCGCTGGCCGACGAGGTCCGCGACCGCCTGGAGGAGCTGACCTTCGGCATGCTGGTCACGGCCAGCGGCGAGGGCGTGTTCCGCATCGCCATGACGCCGCAGCAGGAGCGCGACCTGCGCACCGACATCCTGACGCGGGCGGTGGAGATCCTCGGCATCCGCGTCAACGAGCTGGGCCTGACCGAGCCGAGCATCCAGCGCCAGGGCGAGGACCGCATCGTCGTCCAGCTCCCCGGCGTCGATGCGGAGCGGGCCAAGGAGATCATCGGCCAGACCGCCAAGCTGACCTTCCACTTCGTCGAGGAGGGCATCGCCCCGGGCATCGACCGCATCCCGGCCGGCGCCGAGGTGCTGCCCGCTTCCGAAGCGGAGCAGACCCAGGGGCCGACCAGCTACGTGGTGCGCAAGCGGGTCATGGTCAGCGGCGAGAACCTGGTCGACGCCCAGCCCTCGTTCCAGGACGGCCAGCCGGTCGTCTCCTTCCGCTTCGACACCGTCGGCGCCAAGCGCTTCGGTGCCGCCACCCAGGAGAACGTCGGCCGGCTCTTCGCCATCGTGCTCGACGGCAAGGTGATCAGCGCGCCGGTGATCCGCGAGCCGATCCTCGGCGGCAACGGCCAGATCAGCGGCAACTTCACGGTGGAGGAGGTGCAGGACCTGTCCCTGCTGCTCCGCGCCGGCGCCTTGCCGGTGCCGCTGACCTTCCTGGAGGAGCGTTCGGTCGGTCCGGGCCTGGGTGCCGACTCGATCCGCGCCGGCCAGATCGCCAGCATTCTGGGCCTGGTCTTCGTGATCATCTTCATGGCCGTCTCCTACGGCAGCTTCGGCCTGATGGCCAACGTCGCGCTCCTGGCGAACCTGGCCCTGATCCTCGGCGCGCTCTCCGGCTTGCAGGCGACCCTGACCTTGCCTGGCATCGCCGGCATCGTCCTGACCATCGGCATGGCCGTCGACGCCAACGTGCTGATCTTCGAGCGAATACGCGAGGAGACCCGCAACGGCCGCGGCCCCGTGACGGCCATCGACGCCGGCTACCGGCGCGCCATCACGACGATCATCGATTCGAACCTGACCACCCTGATCGCCGCGCTGCTGCTGTTCATCTTCGGCTCGGGCCCGATCAAGGGCTTCGCCGTGACGCTCTCCATCGGCCTGATGACCTCGATGTTCACGGCCATCATGCTGACCCGCCTGCTGGTGGTGACCTGGCTGCGCCGGCGCCGGCCGCAGGCCTTGCCGATCTAGGGGGCGACCGTGGCTTTCGCGCTCATCAAGGTCATGCCGGTCGAGCCCAAGGTGAATTTCCTGGGCGGCCGCAAGGTCTTCGCGGTCATCTCGGCCGCGCTGATCCTCGGCTCGATCGCGCTCTTCCTGTTCCAGGGCCTCAATTTCGGCGTCGACTTCCGCGGCGGCATCCTGATCGAGGCGCGCACCGACGGCCCGGCCGACCTGGCCGAGCTGCGCTCGACCCTCGGCGGCCTCGGTCTCGGCGAGGTGACCTTGCAGACCTTCGGAGAGCCGACCGACGTGCTGATCAACCTGCAGCGCCAGGACGGCGATTCCGAAGCGCAACAGCAGGCGATCTCGACGGTCAGGGAAGCCCTCGGCGACGTGGTCGTCGAGTACCGGCGAACCGAGTTCGTCGGGCCGAAGGTCGGCGACGAGCTGAAACGGGCCGGCGCGCTCGCCACGCTGCTGTCGCTGCTGGCGATCGGCGTCTACATCTGGTTCCGCTTCGAGTGGCAGTTCGGCGTGGCGGCGCTGATCGCCCTGGCGCACGACGTCATCGCCACGATCGGCTTCTTCGCCCTGACCCAGATCGAGTTCAACCTGGCGACCCTGGCGGCGATCCTGACCATCGCCGGCTACTCGATCAACGACACCGTGGTGCTCTTCGACCGCGTGCGCGAGTGCTTCCGGAAGTACAAGAAGCTGCCGGTCGAAGACCTGCTGAACCTCGGCATCAACCAGACCCTGTCGCGGACCGTGCTGACCTCGGTGACGACCCTGCTGGCCCTGATCTCGCTGTTCCTGTTCGGCGGCGAGGTGATCCGCGGCTTCACCATGGGCCTGATCTGGGGCGTGCTGATCGGCACCTATTCCTCGATCGGCCTGGCCGTGCCTCTGCTGATGATCTTCAAGGTGCGCAGCACCGCGAGCGCGACGAGCGAGGCCGCCGCCGAAAGCTCCTCCTAGGCCGCGGCATGGACATCACGCCGGCCCTGCCCGCCGGACGCCAGCTCATCGAGAGCTACGGCGACGGCCGCTTCAAGGTCAGCGGCGCGCTTCACCAAGGCTCGATCCTGGTGCACCCCGAAGAGACCCTTTCCTGGAGCGCCGCCGACATGGCCGGGGTCACGCTCGACAGCCTGGCGCCGCTGCTGCCCGCGGCCGGCCGCTCGATCGAGGTCCTGCTGCTCGGCTGCGGGCCGAGCCTGGTTCCGGTGCCGAAGGACCTGCGGCAAGGCCTGAAGGCCCATGGCATCGTCATCGAGCCGATGGACACCGGCGCGGCCTGCCGGACCTACAACGTGCTGCTCCTGGAGGAGCGGGCCGTGGCCGCCGCCCTGATCGCGGTCGGTTAATACCGGACGGCGACGAGTATGACTCATCGCAGCCCGTATGGCGTTCAAGCGCCACGCAGGCTTTCCTCGCTTCGCTGCGGGCGCGCGGTCGCGCTTGCCAGACCGCGATGAGTTCCACTCATCGCCGCCTGGTAT
>JANQLT010000097.1 GCA_028280455.1 Kiloniellales bacterium | reverse complement strand
CAAGGCGCCGCGGCGAAGCCTCCGGACTCGGCGCTCGGCAGCGCCGACGCGAGCCGATGGTCAGGCCCGGTGGCCTGTGATAGAAGGCGCCGCCATGGCGAATTTCCTCGATTTCGAGAAGCCGATCGCCGAGCTCGAAGGCAAGATCGAGGAGCTGCGCCACCTCTCGGACAGCGACGAGATCAACATCGCCGAAGAGGTTGGCCGGCTCCAAGGCAAGGCCGAGCGGCTTCTGCGGCAGACCTATGCCAAGCTGACCCCCTGGCAGAAGACGCTGGTGGCGCGCCATCCCGACCGCCCGCACTTCGGCGACTACGTGGGCCAGCTCGTCGAGGACTTCACGCCGCTGGCCGGCGACCGCGTCTATGGCGAGGACTCGGCCATCGTCGGCGGGCTCGGCCGCTTCCGCGGCCACTCGGTGGTGATGATCGGCCACGAGAAGGGCGCCGACACCACGTCGCGGGTGCAGCACAACTTCGGCATGGCCCGCCCGGAAGGCTACCGCAAGGCGCAGCGGCTGATGCGCCTGGCCGAGCGCTTCCATCTGCCGGTGATCACCCTGGTCGACACCTCCGGCGCCTATCCCGGCATCGGCGCCGAGGGGCGCGGCCAGGCCGAGGCCATCGCGCGGACCATCGAGATCAGCCTGGACCTCAAGGTGCCGGTGGTCGCGGCGGTGATCGGCGAGGGCGGCTCCGGCGGGGCGATCGCCATCGCCACGGCCGACCGCATCCTGATGCTGGAGCACGCGGTCTACTCGGTGATCTCGCCCGAGGGCTGCGCCTCGATCCTCTGGCGCAGCGCCGAGCAGGCGCAGGACGCCGCCGAGGCACTCAAGCTGACCGCCCAGGACCTGCTCAAGCTCAAGGTCATCGACGAGGTGATCGAAGAGCCGCTCGGCGGCGCCCACCGCGGCCGCGAGCTGACGATCGACGCGGTCGGCGACCGGCTCGAATCGAACCTGCACGAGCTGCGCAAGCTCGGCGGCGCGGACCTGCGGGCCGGCCGCCGCGAGAAGTTCCTCGCCATGGGCCAGAGCGGGCTCAACTAAGGCGTTTTCCGCTCACGCGGAATCACGGCACCGGCCCGCTCCCCCTCCCAGCCACCCACGGCAGTATCCTATCGGGTGGCCGGGGGGGGGAGGGGCCCGGTGCCGTCCGATCGGAAAACGCTCTCAGGCGTTACCGCGGCCCCCTGCGCCGACCCGGCCAGGCCGATCTTTGACACGCCCTTGACCCGCCAAAGGCGGGAGCCTGCATGCTCACCTGTGCGGGGCTTCGGGGACGTCTCTCGCGCAGGGTTGGCTTGGCGGAGGGCGATGCGATGCGACTTTCGATCCGGCGAGCGTCGGCGGCCTTGGCCATCGGTAGCGCGGTTCTGAGCTCGTCGCTCGCGCGGGCCAGCGGGCCGGGCTTCGTCGATCTCGATCTTGCCGTCGGCCCGGTGATCGCCATCTCCGAGCCCAACAGCCTGGCGCTCTTCGCCTTCGGTCTCGGCTTGATCGTCGTCGGCCATCTCGGCCGGCGCTGGCGGGACAAGCGCAGGGACGCCGCCGCCGCCAGGCGACGGCACAAGGGCACAGTTCAAGCCCCCGCGATGCAGCGCTGACGAGGGGCCGTCAGGCCCGCGCGGCCAAGCAGGCCTCGATCGTCTCGGCCGGCAGGGAGAGCGCCTCCGCGGCCTCGATCAGAGCCGCCAGGGTCTCCGCCTCGAGCGCGATGCCCTCGGCCCGCCGCCGCTCGCGGTTGCGCTGCTCGGGCTGGCCGGGCAGCAGGACCTCGCCCCCGGGCTCGGCCGGCTGGGCGCTAGCGATGAAGGCGACATAGGACTCGACCTCGGCGGCGAAGGCGCTGGTATCGCCTGCCGCACCATCCGCGAAGGCGCCGGGGCGCAGGTAGATCGACAGCATGCCGTTGGCCAGGGTGCGCGGGCCCGGGCCGCAGCAGCCCGAGCCGGTCAGGGCGCCGGCCAGCAGCTCGATCATGAAGGAGAGGCCGGAGCCCTTGTGGCCGCCCATGGCGCGGATCGCCGCGCTGCCGCTGCGTGCCAGCGCCGCCTCGCCCAGCTCCCCCGGGCCGTAGAACAGCCGCGGGTCGCGGCTCAAGCGGCCGTCCCGGTCGATCAGGGCGTCCTCGCTCAGGGGCTTGCCGCCGTGCAGGGCGACCCGCAGCTTGCCCTCGGCGACCAGCGAGGTGGCGAAGTCGAGGATCAGGGGCGGCGCGTCCGGGCGCGGCACGCCGATGGCCAGGGGATTGGTCGCCATGCGCCGCTCGGTGCCGCCGAAGGGCGCGACCATGACGCTGCCCGCGACGTTGACGAAGTGCACCGACAGCAGGCCGGCGTCGCAGGCCCTCTCGGCCCAGGCGCCGATCCGGCCGAGGTGGCCGGCGTGGCGCAGGCCGACGATGGCGATGCCGGCCTCTCGCGCCTTGTCGATGCCGAGCGCCACGGCCTGCGGCCCGACGCTCTGGCCGAAGCCGTAGCGGCCGTCGAGCAGGGCCAGGGTCTCGCTCTCGGTGATGACCGCGATGCTCTGGCCGGCCCGCAGCGTGCCGTTGCGCAGCCACTCCAGATAGTTCGGCACGCGGATCACGCCGTGGCTGTCGTGGCCGGTCAGGTTGGCGTCGACCAGGTTCTCGGCGATGGCCCTGGCCTCGGACTCGGCGCAGCCGGCGGCGGCGAAGATCGCGGCGACCAGGTCGCTCAGTGCCTCGGGGGAAAGCGGGCGCGTCATCGCGGCAGACCGTAGCGCGCCAGCCAGTCGCCGGCGAGGCTGTCCAGCGCGTCGACCTGGGCCGGCGCCAGCCCCTGGCGCCAGTCCTCCTGGCCGGAGATGTGGTTGCTCTGGAACGAGGTCTCGGCATCGCGCGCGCGGTAGCTGCCGTCGGCGTTCGGCACCACCTCGTCGGGCCCGATCGGCGCGCCGGAATCGAGCTTGGCCTGCAGCCCGGCGTTGGTGCGCTCGATGATCGCCAGCACCCGCGCCTTGGCGTAGCGCTCCGCGATGCGGCGGGCGGCGGCGGCCCCGACCGGCAGCGCGAGAAAGCCTGCCACGCGCTCGACGACCGCGGCCGGCCGGCTCTCGATCTCCGGGTAAGGGAGCATCAGGGCGATCGCCGGATCGAAGCCGGCATAGTGGTCGGTCGCCTCCATCATGCCCTTCGCCGCGTCCAGGGCCCGGGCGAAGTCGCAGCGCATGAAGCGCATGAAGGAGCTGGCGGCCGCGCGGACGTCCCGGTAGGGCACCAGGAAGCGCGAGGCCGGCCAGTCCGCGGCCAGGAACTCATGCGACTTCAGGCAGGCTACGGCATCGGCCGGGCCGCCCTCCAGGTGCGCGCGGGCCAGGGCCGGGCTGCTTTCCTCGTCGATGCTCGGGCTCTCGGGCAGCGGCCGCAGGCCGGCTTCGCGCAGCAGGTCGCGGGTGACGTTGAAGAGCCACATGGAGCCGGCCCGCGACATGCCGGTGATCCAGACGACTCTGTAGGGCGGGCGGGTCATGGCCTGATGCCGCGCGGCTCCCGTGGTGTGCCGCGCATCGCCGAGGGGGCGCCGCGCGCCTGCTTCAGGGCGGCCCGGCTCGGCCGCGTCAGCCCGCGCGGCCGTGGCAGTGCTTGTACTTCTTGCCGGAGCCGCAGGGGCAGGGCGCGTTGCGCGGCACCTTGCCCCAGGTCGAGGGGTCGTTCGGATCGATCACCGAGGCGGCCTTGCGGACCACCGGCTGCGGCCGCGGGGCGCCGCGCGCCGGCGCCTGCGCATCGCCCGTCAGGGGCGCGCCCAGCGCGCCGTCGTCGACCGGCGCGCCGGCGCCGGCCAGGGCGAGCGCCGGGTCCTCGCGGCCCTCGTGCATCTCCTGCGGGCGCTGCTGCGGCATCATTTGCTCCGGCTCCATGGCCCGGATCTCCAGATGCGACAGCAGCATGGTGGTCTCGGCGCGGACCTGGGCCAGCAGCTCGTCGAACAGCTCGAAGGCCTCGCGCTTGTACTCGTTGAGCGGATCGCGCTGGGCATAGGCCCTGAGCCCGATGCCGTGGCGCAGGTGATCGAGCGACAGCAGATGGTCCTTCCACTGCCGGTCGAGCACGTGGAGCAGGATGTGCTTCTCGGCGGTGCGCATCAGCTCCGGGCCGTAGTTGGCGGTCTTGGCCGCCATCTTGCGCTCCAGCTCGACCTCGATGCGCTCCTTGATCTCCTGGTCGGCGATGCCCTCTTCCTTGGCCCAGTCCTCGATCGGCAGGTCGAGGGCGAAGAGCCGCAGGCACTCCTCGTGCAGCCCGCTGATGTCCCATTGCTCGGCGTAGGCGTTCGCCGGGATGCAGCGGGTGACCAGCTCGTCGGAGGTCTGCTCGCGCATCTCGACGATGGTCTCGTGCAGGTCGTCGCTGCGCATCAGGTCCTTGCGCTGCTCGTAGATGACCTTGCGCTGGTCGTTCATGACGTTGTCGAACTTCAGGAGGTTCTTGCGGATCTCGAAGTTCCGCGCCTCGACTTTCGATTGCGCCTTCTCCAGGGCCTTGTTGACCCAGGGATGCATGATCGCCTCGCCCTCTTCGAGGCCGAGCTTGCGCAGCATGCCGTCCATGCGCTCGGAGCCGAAGATGCGCATCAGGTCGTCTTCCAGCGACAGGAAGAAGCGCGAGGCGCCGGGGTCGCCCTGGCGGCCCGAGCGGCCGCGAAGCTGGTTGTCGATGCGCCGGCTCTCGTGGCGCTCGGTGGCGAGCACGAAGAGGCCGCCCGCCTCCAGCACCAGCTTCTTGTTGGCCTCCACCTCGGCCTCGATCTGGGCGATCTTCTTCTCGCGCTTGGCCGGATCCTCGATGGGGTCGGCTTCCTGCATGACCCGCATGTCGACGTTGCCGCCGAGCTGGATGTCGGTGCCGCGGCCGGCCATGTTGGTGGCGATGGTCACCCCGCCGGGCGCGCCGGCCTGGGCGATGATGAAGGCCTCCTGCTCGTGGTAGCGCGCGTTCAGCACCTTGTGCGGGATCTTGCGCTTCTTGAGCAGGGCCGCGAGGTGCTCCGACTTCTCAATCGAGACCGTGCCGACCAGGACGGGCTGCTTGCGCTCGACACAGTCCTGGATGGTCTCGACGATCGCGTTGTCCTTCTCCTTGGCGGTGCGATAGACCTCGTCGTCGTGGTCGATCCGTACGAAGGGCACGTTGGTCGGGATCTCGATCACCTCGAGGCCGTAGATGTCGGAGAACTCGGCGGCCTCGGTCATGGCCGTGCCGGTCATGCCGGCCAGCTTGGGGTAGAGCCGGAAGTAGTTCTGGAAGGTGATCGCCGCGAGGGTCTGGTTCTCCTGCTGGATCGAGACCTTCTCCTTGGCCTCCAGGGCCTGGTGCAGGCCCTCGGAGTAGCGCCGGCCCTCCATCATGCGCCCGGTGAACTCGTCGACGATGACCACCTTGTCGTCCTTCACCAGGTAGTCCGTGTCGCGCTGGAACAGCGTGTGGGCGCGCAGCGCCTGGTTGACGTGGTGCAGCAGCGAGACGTTCTGGATCTCGTAGAGCGAGCCCTCGGACAGCAGGCCCTCCTCGGCGAGCAGCTTCTCGACGTGCTCGACGCCGCCGTCGGTCAGGGTGACGGCGCGGACCTTCTCGTCCTTCTCGTAGTCCTCCTCGACGAGCTTCGGGATCAGCTTGTCGACCCGCCGGTAGAGCTCGGAGGAGTCCTCGGTCGGCCCGGAGATGATCAGCGGCGTGCGCGCCTCGTCGACCAGGATCGAGTCGACCTCGTCGACGATGGCGTAGTTGAAGTCCCGCTGGACCATCTCGTCGAGCTGGAACTTCATGTTGTCGCGCAGATAGTCGAAGCCGAACTCGTTGTTGGTGCCGTAGGTGACGTCGCAGGCGTAGGCCTCGCGCCGCTGCTCGTCGCTCAGGCCGTGGACG
>JANQLT010000082.1 GCA_028280455.1 Kiloniellales bacterium | reverse complement strand
CTGTTTCTCTTCGGCGTGATCTTCTTCCTCTACGGGCTCAAGCAGATCGCGGTCTACGTCTCGCTCTTCGCCATCGGGCACTCGACGACCATGCTGCTGGGCGTCGCGTTCGATTTCGGCATTTCGAGCTACATCATCGACGCGATCATCGGCTTCTCGGTCGTCTACAAGGCGCTCGACAACCTCGGTGCGTTCCGGCTCTGGTTCGGGTTCCAGCCCTCCACCAAGGCAGCCACCCTGTTGTTCGGCTTCCTGCATGGCTTCGGCCTGGCCTCCAGGATCATCGACTACGACATCTCGTCCGACGGGCTGTGGCCGAACCTCATCGCCTTCAATCTGGGCGTCGAAGTGGGGCAGCTTCTGGCGCTGGCGGCGATCCTCGTCGTGATGCGCGGCTGGCGCGCCACGCCATCCTTCGCACGGCAGGCCTACGCCGTGAACGTCCTGATGATGACCGCCGGGTTCGCCCTCATGGGCCTACAGATGACCGGCTATTTCGTGGCCGCTTGAGCGGCGGGAGACCTGACCTATGACAAGCCACACTTACGAAAACACCGGTGCCGGCCACGTCCAGGGCGTAAGCGCCACGGCTCGCGGGCTCATACGCGCGACGCTCGGTTCCATGGCCGCCGCCTTGGCCATCCTGGTGCTGTTCTGGCTGCCCGCCGAATATGGCGTCGATCCGACGGGACTCGGCCGCGTGATGGGGCTGACCCAGATGGGCGAGATCAAACAGCAGCTCACTGCGGAGGCCGTCGATGAAGACGCCCTTCTCGCGGCTCGCGCGGCCGCCGAACGGGTTTCCGCCGACCCCGCCCTGATCGCGCGGCTCGAGGCGCTGGAAAACCGGATCTCCGGCCTCGCCACCGCGCTCGGGATCGCCCTACCGCCGGCGCCGGCACCCGAAGCCGCAGCACCGCCCGCGGCAGCGCCGGCGCCCGCGACAGCGGCGGCGGCACCCGAACCGGCGTCGCCGGCATGGCGCGACGAGGTGAGCTACAGGCTCGCCCCGACGGAGGGCATCGAGATCAAGCTGGTGATGACCGAAGGCGCCCGTGCCGAGTTCGCCTGGACGGCCAATGGGTCGATCCTGAACTACGACACCCATGGCGATGGCGGTGGCCAAAGCGTCACCTACGAACAGGGGCGCGGGGTGCCCGATCAAGCCGGCGAGCTCGTCGCCGCCTTTACCGGCAATCACGGCTGGTTCTGGCGAAACCGCACGGACGCGCCGGTGACCTTCACGTTGCGGACCCGCGGCGACTATTCCCGCATGATCGCGCCGTAGGATAGGGCGACGCGCCGGCCCCCTGTCGGTCGGCGCGTCGCTGCGCGAGGCCCGTCGGTCACCACCGCCCCGCCGCTACTCCGCCGCTGCCGGGCTCGGCGCCGGCGCCTTCACCGCCGGCGGGGCGGCCGGCGTGCCGCTCGGGATCTTCACGCCGTGGAACAGGGTGTAGAGCACCGGGACCGTGGCGAGGGTCAGGATGGTGCCGAGCGACATGCCGGCGGCCATCACCACCGCCATGGCGAAGAACAGCGGGTCCGCCGGGATCATCAGCGGCAGCAGGCCGAGGATGGTGGTCAGGGTGGTCATCATGACCGGCTGCAGCCGGCTGACCGAGGCGTTGATCACCGCGTCGTAGGGTGTCGCCCCGCCCTCGATCTCGACCTTGATCTGGTCGAGCAGGACGATGGCGTTGTTGATGATGATCCCGGCCAGGCTGAGGAAGCCGAGCATCGCCATGAAGCCCAGGAAGGCGCCCGTCGCCAGCAGCCCGAGGGCCGCGCCGATGAAGGACAGCGGGATGGTGATGAAGATGATGATCGGCTTGGCGAAGGAGTTGAACTGCCAGACCAGGATCAGGACGATCAGCGCCAGGCAGTGCGGCACGAACTCCATCAGGGCCGCCTGGCCCTTGGCCGCGTCCTCCGGCTCGCCGCCGAACTCGATGCTGTAGCCGGCCGGCAGCTCGGCCTCGAGCTCGTCGATCGCCGGCTGGACGGCCTGCAGCAGCTCGGTCGCCTGCAGCCAGGAGTGCTTGGCCTGGATCGTCACGGTGCGCTTGAGGTTGTAGCGCTCGATCCGGCTGTACTGGTTGACCGGCAGGAAGTCAGCCACCTCCGACAACAGCACCGAGTGGCCGCCGCTCGGCGAATAGACCTCGATCGAGCGCAGGCGGTCCATGTTGGTGCGCTCGGCGTCGGCGGCGCGCATGACGATCGGGATGACCTGGTCGTCCTCGCGGTAGGCCGTGACCCGGCCGCCGCTGAAGAAGGCGTTGAGGCTGGTGGCGATCTCCTCGGAGGTGACGCCGGCCCGGCGCGCGCGCACCTGGTCGATCTTGACCAGCACCTTGGTGATGCGGTTCTCCCAGTTGTTGTGCAGGTCGATCACGCCGGGGATGTCGCGCAGCGCCGCCTCGACCTGCTTGCCGAGCCCGGCCACGCCGTCGAGCGAGCGGCCGCGCACGCGCACCTCGAGCAGGCCCGTCTCGGAGTTGCCGAGGAAGAAGCGCTTGAGCCGCCCCGAGGCTTCCGGGTGCTTGTCGGCGAGGTAGGCGCGGGCGCGCGACAGCACCGGCGTCACGGACTCGGCGCTGTCGACCGTGATCAGGATGAAGGCGACATGCGGGTCCTCGTCGCGCGGCGCCAGGGGCACGAAGAAGCGCGGCCCGCCGTAGCCGACATAGGCGACGTTCGAGCGCACCTCGGGATTGACCGTCTCGTCGCCCAGCCAGCCGATCACGTCGTGCACCGTCTCGTCGGTCGCCTTGGTGGTCGCCCCGTTGGGCAGGTCGAGATAGATGTAGAACTGATTGCGCGAGGATTCGGGGAAGAACTGCTGCGGCACCTGGGCCAGCAGCAGGAAGCCGCCGGCCATGGCGCCCGCCAGGCCGATGACGAAGGCGATGCGGGCGCGCAGCAGGAGGCGCAGGAAGCCCTTATAGATGCGGAACACCGGGCCGTCGAACTTGGCCTTGGTCTGCTCGGGCGACTTCTTCGGCTCGCCGATGAACCAGACGCAGAGCAGCGGCGTGAAGCACATCGCCAGCATCCAGGAGCTGAGCAGCGCGATCAGGATGACCAGCGACATGGAGCGCATGTACTCGCCCGAGCTGTCGGTCGCCAGCATCAGCGGGATGAAGGCGAGGATGGTGGTCAGCGAGGAGGTCAGCAGCGGCAGGGCGAGCTGCTTGCCGGTGCCCATGGCGGCCTCCGGCCGGCTCGCGCCTTCGGCCATGCGCCGGCCGATGTCCTCGGCGATGACGATGCCGTTGTCGACCAGCAGGCCGAGGGCGATGATCATGGTCGCCAGGCTGACGCGCTGCAGCTCGATGTCGAGCGCGCTCATGAAGACCAGCGACACCAGCATGGTGAGCGGCACGATCGAGCCGACGATGAGGCCGGTCCGCCAGCCCAGGCAGAGCATGACGACGGCGAGCACGATGCCGAGCGTCTCGTAGACGTTGAGGGTCACGCTGTCGACCGATTCGGCGACGTAGTCTGCCTGGTAGGTGGCGAAGTCGAGCGAATAGCCGACCGGCAGCTCGGTGACGATCTCCTCGACTCGGGTCTTCAGGCGCGGGCCGAAGTCGAGCACGTTGACGCCGGTCTTCTGCATGGAGACGGCGAGCACGATGGCCGGCTTGCCCTCGTAGTAGGCCAGGGCCTGCGGCGGGTCCTCGTAGGCCCGGCGCACGCTGAGCACGTCGCGCAGGTAGGCCACCTGCTCGGTGCTGGGAATGGTGATGACCGTGTCGCGGATGTCCTCGATGGAATCGAAGTTGCCGGTCGGCTCGATCACCACACTGTAACCGCCGACCTCGACGCGGCCGCCGGGCAGGATGATGTTCTGCGCCTCCAGGGTCTCGATCAGCTCTTCCGGCGAGAGGCCGTAGCGGGCCAGCCGCGCGTTGGTGGTCTCCAGGTAGATGCGCTCGCGTTGCACGCCGTGCAGCTCGACGCGCCGGATGCCGTCGATGGTGTAGAGGTCGTCGCGGACGTCGCGCGCGACCTTGCGCATCTCTTCGAGCGAGAAGCCGTCGGCGGTCAGGGCGACGGTGGCGACGTTGACGTCGCCGAACTCGCTGTTGACGAAGGGACCGACCGTGCCTTGCGGCAGGCTCGGCCGCGCCTCGCTCATCTTGTTGCGCAGGTTCTGCCAGATCGGCTCCATCTCGAAGAACTTGTCGTAGACCACCACGTGGATGATCGCGACGCCGGTCTTGGAGCTCGACTTGATCTTCTTGACCTCGGGGATGCGCCGGATCTCCTTCTCCAGCTTGCGGGTGATCAGGTTCTCGACCCGCTCCGGCGACATGCCTGGGAAGTAGGCGCTGACCACGGCCTCGCGGACCGTGACCTCCGGGTCCTCCTTGCTCGGGAAGTTGGCGAAGAGCGCGACGCCGGCGATCGCCAGCATGGCGACGATCAGCGCCGTCACGCGGGCGTTGTTGAGCGCGAAGCCGGTGAGGTTCATTGCTTCACTCCCGCGCCGTAGGGCATCTCGGCGCCCATGAGCCTGACCTCCTGGCCCTCGGTCAGGAAATCGACGCCGGCCGTGGCGATGACGTCTCCGGCCTGCAGCGCGCCGGTGATCTGGACCTCGTTGTCATGCAGGTCCTCGATCCGAACCGGCACCCGGTGGACCGTCGAGCTGGCCGGGTTGAAGCGGAAGACGTAGTAGCTCTGCCCCTCGCCGGACTGGATCGCGCCCATCGGCACCATCAGGCTGCTCTCGCTGCGCGGGCCGTTGTCGAACACGAAGAGCACCTCGGCCGACATGCCGGCGCGCAGCTTCCGCGTGTCGCCGCGCAAGTTCACGGTGACGGGGAAGGCATTGGCCTCCTCGGCCCGGCTGCCGATCTCGGTGACGACGCCGGTCAGCGAGAGGCCGCTCTCGCTCGGGAAATGCACCTCGACGCTTTCGCCCTCGCGGATGCTGTTGATCAGCGAGGGCGGCACGCGCAGCGTCACCTTGAGGGCGCGCTCGCCGCTCAGCACGAAGATCGGCTGGCCGCCGTCGACCTCCTCGAAGGCCTCGACGGCCTTCTTGGAGACCACGCCGTCGAAGGGCGCCTTGAGCACGGCCATCCTGAGGTCGCGCTTGCGAAGATTGAGCTGCGCCCGGCGGGCGCCGACCTCGCTCTTGGCGGCGTCGTGCCCGGCGACGGCGGTGTCGAGCCGCGCCTTGGCGATCCAGCCGTCCTTGTAGAGCACCTCCTGGCGCTGCAGGTTCTGGACCTCCTCCAGGAACACCGCGTTGGCGGCGGCGACCTGCGCCTCGGCATTGCGGACATGAAGCTGGAAGGGCTCGCGGTCCAGCTCGGCCAGCACGTCGCCGGCCTTGACCTTGTCGCCCAGGCGCACGAGCAGCCTCTCGATGCGGCCGGGCACCTCGAAGCTGAGCTCGGTCGTGTTGATCGGCTCGATGACACCGGCGATCCGCCGCTCCTGCTGGGCGACGCCGTTGGCCAGCTCGCTCCACTTGATCGCGCGGACCACGTTCTGGTCGACCTGCGCCGCTTCCTCGCAGGCGGTCAAGGCCATCAGGATCGAGGCGAGCCCGGCCGCAGCGGCCAGGCGTCCCGTCCGTGAACGGCTTGCGGATCTCGATGCGCGTCCCATCGCAGCCTCCCGTCGCAGGGTCGAGGCCCGATGCCGGCCCCCGGATGCTAGACATTTGTGCCGGGCAGGCTGCGAAGGGCAGTTTGTTACAGTGACTCACCGCTGCGCGAGATTCTTGGATCGAAGCGCTAGTCTCTTGTTTTTCGGAGCATTTCTCAGGACTAACGCGCCTGTTGCAGGTCTTCCGGCGATGGGGGATGGTCTCCGGATATCGATCCAACGGCGGGGGGCAGCGGAGCCAGATGCGGGACAAATCCTTGGTGACGCGGATAGCGGAAGCGGGCGATCTCGACCTGGTCGCGGGCCTCCTGCTGGTGACCAATCGGCACTACTGGGGCCCGAAGCCGGGGGCGGAAGCGGCGACCCGCCGCGCCGCCGAGGACATCCTGAGCGGCGGCGCCGACTGCCGCATGCTGATCGGCTGGCTGGACGGCGAGGCCGTCGCCTACGCGACCTTCGCCATTCTGCACCCGGCGCCGGTCGAGCAGGGCTCGCTGTTCATGAAGGACATCTTCGTCGTCGAGGCCGCGCGCGGCCGGGGCCTCGGCGAGGCCATGATGCGCGAGGTCGCGAAGCTGGCCGTGGCGCGCGGCTGCGTCCGCTTCGACTGGACGGCGGAAACCGACAACCCCAGGGCCCTGGACTTCTACGACGCCCTGCAGGCCGAGCGCGTGACCGACAAGGTCTATTTCAGGCTGTCCGGCGACGGGCTCGCGCGTTTCGCCGCCGCTTCGGGAGAGGGCTGACGGCGCCGCTTCCCGACGCGTCGGTGACGTCACCCGGGCGAGCTGTTATACCGGCATGCAATGAGTGGGACTCATGGCATGCCGTAAGGCGTTCAAGCGCCACGCAGGCTTGTCCTCGCTTCGCTGCAGGCGCGCGGTCGCGCTTGCCAATGCACGATGAGTTTCACTCATCGCGCTTTGGTACTAGGCTCCGCGGCGCCGGTCGATAGCTAGGCCGGCAGGGACCATTGGGGGCACAGTTGCGGTTCATCTTCCGGCTCTTCTGTCTCGCCGTCGGCGCGCTGTTTCTCCTGGCCGGCTTCGTCGTGCTCCGCTACGAGCTGTCGCGCCAGGGCGAAGGCGAAAGCGTCGCGTTTCAGCAGCTCGGCCAGGTCTGGTACGAGCTCGACCCGGCCAGCCTCAACCTGGCGCAGGCGATCGTCGAGCGCTACCTCCACGCCGTGCTCTGGGACCCGGTGATCCTGACCCTGCTCTACTGGCCCTCCGTCCCGGTCCTAGCAGTGCCCGGCGTCCTGCTGGTTCTGCTCGGTCTCTGGCCGCGGCGGCGGCGCGCCGAGCGCTGAGGCAACGAGCCGCGAGTCAGGCTTCGTCGAGCTGCGCGGCCAGCGACGCGCCGCTGTCCTTGCCGGCTTGTACGGGCACGATCTCGAACTCGACCAGGTCCGACCACTCGGCGACCCAGCTCTGCAGCAGGCCGACGTCGTCGCACTCCATGACCTGGAAGCAGCGGTCGAGATCGGCGGAGACCCAGCTCCCGACGAACTCCAGGCCCTCCGGCGTCATGCGCCCCTTGTCGCGGAAGCGCCGATAGACGGCCTTGCCGTCCTGGTTCCGAAAACGCTCGATCACCATGAACAGCATTTCTTTTCTCCAGAAGGAAACAAACCCGAATCGACACGGATGGACACGGATATCCACGGATGAACACGGATAAAAACCAAAATGGGTTTTATAGGTTATCCGTGTTCATCCGTGGATATCCGTGTCCATCCGTGCAAGCTTATTGTTCCCTGCAAGCTTATCGTTTCTAGATTCAAGCATCGTCCATCTTCAGCGCGGCGATGAAGGCGGACTGCGGGATCTCGACCTGGCCGAACTGGCGCATGCGCTTCTTGCCGGCCTTCTGCTTCTCCAGCAGTTTCCGCTTACGGGTCACGTCGCCGCCGTAGCACTTGGCCGTGACGTCCTTGCGCAAAGCGCTGACCGTCTCGCGGGCGATGACCTTGCCGCCGATCGCCGCCTGGATGGCGATCTTGAAGAGCTGGCGCGGGATCAGGTCCTTGAGGCGCATGCAGAGCGCGCGGCCGCGCGGCTCCGACTGGCTGCGGTGGACGATCATCGAGAGCGAGTCGACCGGCTCGCCGTTGACCAGGATCGAGACCTTGACCAGGTCGCCCTCGCGCAGGCCGTCGAGCTGATAGTCGAAGCTGGCGTAGCCGCGCGACACCGACTTGAGCCGGTCGTAGAAGTCGAAGACCACCTCGTTGAGCGGCAGGCGGTAGACCACCATGGCGCGCTTGCCGGCGTAGCTCAGCTCGATCTGCTCGCCGCGCCGGTCCTCGCAGAGCTTGAGCACGGCGCCGAGATAGTCGTCCGGCACCAGGATGGTCGCCTTGATCCAGGGCTCCTCGATGCCGCGGATCTTGGTCGGCTCGGGCATGTCGGCCGGGTTGTGCAGGGCGACGGTCTCGCCGGTGTTGAGGTGCACCTGGTAGACCACCGAGGGCGCGGTGGTGATCAGGTCGAGGTCGAACTCGCGCTCCAGGCGCTCCTGGACGATCTCCAGGTGCAGCAGGCCGAGGAAGCCGCAGCGGAAGCCGAAGCCCAGGGCCGCCGAGGTCTCGGGCTCGAAGAGGAAGCTGGAGTCGTTGAGCGCCAGCTTGCCGAGGGATTCGCGCAGGCCCTCGTAGTCCGCCGCGTCGACCGGGAAGAGGCCGCAGAAGACCACCGGCACGCTCGGCTGGAAGCCCGGCAGGGGCTCGGCCGCGCGGCGCTTCTCCTCGGTGATGGTGTCGCCGACCTTGCAGTCCGCCACGCTCTTGATCGAGGCGGTGAGGAAGCCGATCTCGCCGGGCCCGAGCGCCGGCCGCTGGCTCATCTTGGGCGTGAAGACGCCGACCCGGTCGACCTGGTGGTTGGCGCCTGTGGCCATCATGCGGATCTTCATGCCCGGCTTGAGCCGGCCGTCGATGATCCGCACCAGGGTGACCACGCCGAGGTAGGCGTCGTACCAGCTATCGACCAGCAGGGCCTTGAGCGGCGCCTCGGCCTCGCCCTCGGGCGGCGGCAGGCGCTCGACCAGGGCCTCCAGCACCTCCGGCACGCCGGCGCCGGTCTTGGCCGAGATCAGCACGGCCTCGGAGGCGTCGAGGCCGATCACCTCCTCGATCTGCTCGCGCACCCGCTCCGGCTCGGCGGCCGGCAGGTCGATCTTGTTGAGCACCACCACCACCTCGTGGTCGTGGTCGATGGCCTGGTAGACGTTGGCCAGGGTCTGCGCCTCGACGCCCTGGGAGGCGTCGACCAGCAGCAGCGAGCCCTCGCAGGCCGAGAGGCTGCGGCTGACCTCGTAGGCGAAGTCGACGTGGCCCGGCGTGTCGATCAGGTTGAGCTCGTAGGTCTCGCCGTTCCGCGCCTTGTAGTCGAGGCGCACGGTCTGAGCCTTGATGGTGATGCCCCGCTCGCGCTCCAGCTCCATGGAGTCGAGCACCTGCTGCTTCATCTCGCGGTCGCTGAGCGCCCCGCAGGTCTGAATCAGCCGGTCGGCCAGGGTCGACTTGCCGTGGTCGATGTGCGCGATGATCGCGAAGTTGCGAATATGCGCCAGATCGGTCATGGAGGTGCCGGGTCTCTAACAAAGGCGGGGCCGATTCGGCCCCTGGATGCGGCTGGAAGATAGGCGCGATGACGGGTCCAGGCAACGCGGCGATGGGGCCGGGCGGCATCGCCGGAGATCCGGCGGCGATCCCCTTCGAATCCGCCGAGGACGTGCTGCTGCTGGCCGCCGGCCGGCCTGACATGGTCGCCTGCCTGGAGGCCGTGGCGGCCCTCGGCCTGCCGGACTGCTGGATCGGTGCCGGCTTCGTCCGGGCGCCGGTCTGGGACGCCCTGCACGGCTACCGGGCGCCGACGCCGCTCGACGACGTCGACGTGGTCTTCTTCGACCCGGACAGCCGCGACGAGCGGGAGGCGCCGGCCGAGGCCGCCCTGACCCGGGCCCTGCCGGGGCACAACTGGTCGGTCCACAACCAGGCCCGCATGCACCTCCACAACCAGGACCCGCCCTACCGCGACACGGCCGAGGCCCTATCCTGCTGGCTGGAGACCGCCACCGCCGTGGCCCTGCGCCTGAACGCCGAGGGCCGCCTCGAGCTGCTCGCCCCGCACGGCCTGGCCGACCTCTTCGGCCTGCGCGTGCGCCCGACGCCCCATGCCCGCACCGGCAAGCTCGAGGCCTACCGCGCGCGCCTCGAGCGCAAGCGCTGGCAGGAGAAGTGGCCCAGACTGACCGTCGACCGGGGCTAGAGCGTTTTCCGCTGACGCGGAATCACGGCACCGGCCCGCTCCCCCTCCCGGCCAGCCACGGCAGTATCCTATTGGGTGGCCGGGAGGGGGAGCGGGCCGGTGCCGTCCGATC
>JANQLT010000081.1 GCA_028280455.1 Kiloniellales bacterium | reverse complement strand
CGATCGGACGGCACCGGCCCGCTCCCCCTCCCGGCCATCCACGGCAGTATCCTATTGGGTGGCCGGGAGGGGGAGCGGGCCGGTGCCGTGATTCCGCGTGAGCGGAAAACGCTCTAACGCCGGCTTCGGCGGCATGGTTAAGTCCTGGTTAACCGGGATTTCTTACGGTTGGCTATGCCCGCTCAAACGGAATCCGCCAGCCACGGCGTCAACCTAGAGATGAATATCTCCGCCTTACTGAGCGAGGCCAAGGCGGCCCATCGCGAAGGCCGCCTGGAACAAGCCGAGCGCGGCTATCGTTCGATCCTGGACGCGCAGGACGACCATGCCGACGCCCTGCACCTACTGGGCCTGGTGGCCTACCAGCGCGGCCAGGGCAAGCGGGCGGTCACGCTGATCGAGAAGGCGATCGCCGCGGCGCCGAACAACGCCGACTTCCACTTCAACCTCGGCAAGGTCCACAAGCTGCAGGGCCACCCGGACCTGGCGATCCCCTGCTACGAGCGGGCCCACCGGCTGGCGCCGAAGAACCCGGGCACCCTGCTCAACCTCGGCAACTGCTGGCGCCTGCGCGGCGACATGCGGCGCGCCGAGCGCTGCTACCGCATGGCCCTGACCCTCGACAACAACCACCTGGCCTCCCTCAACAACATGGGCACCCTGTGCCGCGGCGAAGGCCGCCTGGAGGAGGCCGAGAGCTTCTACCGGCGTGCCCTGCAGGTCGAAGAGACCTCCCCCGCGGTCTGGGAGAACCTGGCCAAGACCTTGACCGACATGGGCCGCCTGGCCGATGCCGCGACCGCCTACCGGCGCACCCTCAAGCTCGACTCCAGCCGCGAGACGGCCACCCACATGCTGGCGGCGATCGAGGGCCGGACCACGGAGACCGCCCCGGAAGCCTACGTCCGCCAGCTCTTCGACGACTACGCGGCCCGCTTCGAGGCGCACCTGGTCGGCGATTTGGGCTACAGCATCCCGACCCTCATGCGCTCCTGGCTGGACACCGAGATTCCCGGTGAGCGTGAGCGCCTGGAGCGGGCGCTCGATCTCGGCTGCGGCACCGGCCTGGCCGGCGCGGCCCTGCGGGCCAAGGTGGGCTGGCTGCAGGGCGTCGACCTCTCGGCCAAGATGCTCGCCGAGGCCCGCCAGAAAGCCGTCTACGACGAGCTGACCGAGGCCGACGCGGCGACCTTCCTGGTCGCCTCGCCGGCGGCCGCCTGGGACCTGATCATCGCCGCCGACGTGCTGATCTACATCGGCGCTGTCGACCGGCTGATGCCCGAGATCGGCCGCTGCCTGAAGCCGGGCGGCCGCTTCCTGCTCTCGGTCGAGGAACAAGAGGGCGAGGACGGCTTCACGCTGCGGCCAAGCGGGCGCTACGCCCACAGCGAGGCCTACATCCGGGCCCAGGCCGCGAAAGCCGGGCTCTCGGTCAGCCTCTGCCGGCCGGTGCCGCTCCGCAAGAACGGCCCGGACACCCTCAAGGGCCTGCTGATCGCGCTGACCCGCGACTGAGCCCCCGGCCCGGCCCCGACCTGGGCGAACGGCGTACACGAAATCGTGATCGAGAGCCGGCGAGGCCGTTCGCGGCCGACTAGCCGGGCCGCGCCGCCGTCTCTAAGCTCCCGGAACAACGAAGACGAGACTGCCGTCGGCTCGGCCGAGGCGAGGCCGGCGGCGACGCCCAAACGGAATCAAGACCGGGAGAGACAAGCATGCCGACCAGTCTACGTTCTTGGTGTCTTGCCGCGACCGCAGCCGTCGTTTTCGCGAGCGGCGTCGCATTGGCCGCCGACGACCCCGATTCGGCCATTCAGTACCGCAAGTCGGTGATGGGCACCGTCGGGGCCAACATGAAGGGCTCCGCCCTGATCATCCAGGGCAAGGTGGATTTCCCCGCCAACCTCGCCGGCCATGCCCACGCCATCGCCGAGGCCGCCAAGCTGGCCCCGGCCGCCTTCAAGCAGAACACCGACGGCCAGGGCAGCGAGAAGACCACCTCGACGGGGGACGTCTGGTCGGACTGGGCCAAGTTCGAATCCGGCCTCAAGAAGCTCGAGGAAGAGGCCGCGAAACTGGCCCAGATCGCCGAGTCCGGCGACATGGCCGCGGCCGGCGCCCAGCTCGGCGCCCTCGGCAAGACCTGCAAGGCCTGCCACGACGACTTCCGGGACAAGTAGCGCCACCCCCTAGGGGCGGCCTAGGGGAAGGTGACGATCCACCAGACCAGGGCCGCCGCCAGGGCCAGCGCGACGAGCGCCAAGAACGGGCTGCGGAAACGCAGCCCGCTCGCTTTGGCCTCGATCCGCTTGCGGCCGGTGATCATCGGCAGGATCAGGTTCTCGCCCTTGACGAAGAGGTAGAACAGCGCCGCCGAGATATGCAGGGCGACCAGCACCAAGAGCAGGTTGAAGTTCGCCTCGTGGATGCCGGTCAGCCAGTCTGAGGTGTCCTTGGAGACCAGCTTGGCCAGGGGCCCTTCGGTCAGGATGTCGTCGTTGGCGAAGAGCCCGGTGCCGGCCTGCAGCAGCAGCACGGCCAGCAGGGCGATCACCATCCAGCCGCCGAGCGGGTTGTGGCCGAGGCTCGGTAGCGGCGTGCCGGCCCGCAAGGCCCGGGCATAGGCCAAGGCGGCGGCCGGTCCCTTGACGAAGCTGCCGAAGCGGGCGGTGGTGCTGCCGACGAGGCCCCAGGCCAGGCGGAACAGCAGCAAGGTCAGGATCGCGTAGCCCGAGCGCATGTGCCAGTCCATGATCCCCTCCTCGCCGCAGTACCAGGAGAAGCAGACCAGCAGCAGCAGCAGCCAATGGAACAGCCGAACCGGCAGGTCCCAGACGCGAATGCCCGTGGCTCGCACGCCTTCGCCGCTCACGGTCGGGACCTCGCGATAGGGCCTGCGAAAACGGCGCTAGGCGTCGGACTTGGGGCCCTTGCGGGGCCGGAGCGTGCGCCAGAAATCATAGGCTGCCATGGCCAGGACGATGAACACGACGATCCAGAGATCGGGCTCGTTCACGAACCAGGTCACAATGCCCATGAAGGCGACCAGGGCAAGCAAGGAAATGATGGCCAGGGTGCGGTCCAGCAACATGGTCAGGCTCCCGCGTCCATGGCCAAGGCGGGCGCCTCGTCCTCCAGCTCGACGTCATCGGCGAGCGCCAAGGTGCGCTGCACCAGCCAGCGGGCGTTGCGCAACAGCCGCGCGTCGTCGCCCAGCGGCCCGACGAGCTGAACGCCGATCGGCAGGTCCTGGCTGCCGGTCAGCAGCGGCAGACTGACCGCCGGCGTGCCGCAGAGCGTCCAGAGCGTGTTGAAGGCGGGGTCGCCGGTCTTGTCGAGACCCTTCGGCGCCTCGCCCGCGGCGGCCGGGGTCAGGATCGCGTCGTAGCGCTCGAAGATCTCGTCGAGGCCGGCGTTCAGGACGCCGATCCAATCCCGGGCCCGGTTGTAGTCGATGGCCAGCACGCCCTGCCCTTCCTCGATCATGGCGCGAAGCTGCTCGCTCAGCTCGTCGCGGCCGCGCTGGTAGTACTTCGTGAAGCTGCGGGCGAGGTCGGCCGTCATGATCTTGCGGTGCAGCTCGATGGCTTCCGCGAAAGGAGCCGGCAGCTCGATCGTGTCGCACTTGTCGCCGAGCACCTCGGTCAGCTCGGCGAAGGCCGCCTGGCAGTCGTCGCTGGCCTTGTCCCAGACCGGCGTCTTGACGAAGGCGAAGGAGGGCGTCACCGGCGGCGCTTCGGCGGCGATCTCGGACAGCCGCGGCCGCGCGCGCGGCTGCATGTCGCCGTCCCGCTCGTCGTAGACCTGCAGGACGTCGCCGATCAGCGCCAGGTCCTCGACGCTCTGGGCGAAGACGCCCATGGTGTCGAGCGGCGGTGACAGGCTCAGCACGCCTTGGCGCGAGATCGCGCCGTGGCTCGCCTTGTAGCCGCAGACCCCGCAGAAGGAGGCCGGGCGGACCACCGAGCCGTTGGTCTGCGAGCCGATCGCCAGCGGCACCATGCCGGCGGCCACGGCCGCCGCCGAGCCGCTGGAGGAGCCGCCCGGCGTGTGCTCGAGGTTGTGCGGGTTGCGGGTCTTGCCCGGCGCATAGACCGCCAGCTCCGTGGTCACGGTCTTGCCCATGATCACCGCGCCGGCCTCGCGCAGCAGGGCGACGACCCGGGAGTCCTGCTTGGGCCGGCGTCCGCGGTCCAGGGGCGTGCCGTTCTCGGTCGGGAAGTCCTTGGTGTCGAAGATGTCCTTCACGCCGACCGGCACGCCGTGCAGCGGGCCCATGGGCATGCCGGCGCTGCGCGCCTGGTCGCGCAGCCGGGCCTGCTGCAGGGCATGGTCCGGATCGAGATGGGCCCAGGCCTGCAGCTCCGGCTCGACCGCCGCGATGCGGTCCAGGCAGACGGTGACCAGCTCCTCGGCGCTGATGATCCCGTCGCGGAGCTGGCTCGTGGCTTCGAGCGCCGTCAGCGGGCTCTGCGACATCGATATGGGATCCTCGGCCATCCGGCTAGACCCTCAGCGGCCGTAGACCAGGTTCGGCAGCCACAGCGCGATCTCCGGGAAGAAGTAAGTCAGCATCATAACGGCGACCTGGCCCGCGCTATTGGCCGCAACGACTTCTTCGCGGCGCTCCGGCGCGAGAGGCGGCACTCGGCCAGGACTCTTCAAGATGGCCAATGGCTTGGCAAGCGAAATCCCGGCCCGCTCTCTGCCCTAGGCGGCGTTATCGCCCTTCCCTGGGCCGTTGAATGACCTATTCTGCTGCCCGCGGGGCGCCGAGCCCCGAAGCAGGGGGAGATCGCAACATGGTCCGTGGCGCGGCGAGCCTGCGCGATGTCGAGATCCTCCGCGACCTCGGGGAGCCCGACCTCGAGGTTGTCGCGAAGGAGTGCACCTGGCGCCGTTTCGAGCAGGACCAGCAGGTCGTCGGCTACAAGGACGATACGCACGAAGTCTCCTTCCTGGTCGAGGGCCGGCTGCGCGCGATCAGCTACTCCCTCGGCGGCAAGGAGGTCGCCTTCCGCGATATCCACGTCGGCGAGGTCTTCGGCGAGCTGGCCGCCATCGACGGCGGACCGCGCTCGACCAATGTCGTCGCGATCGAGGACTGCCTGCTGGCCTCGCTGTCGGCGGAGGCCTTCTGGCATCTCCTGCGCCGCCACCCGGAGGTCGCGGCGGCCGTCATGAAGCGCCTGACGGCCCTGGTCCGATCATTGACGGAGCGGGTCTTCGAGTTCAGCACCCTCGCCGTCAAGAACCGCATCCATGTCGAGATCCTGCGGCTCAGCCGGGACAGCATGATCGACGACAAGACCGCCAAGATCGATCCCGTGCCGACCCACGCCGATCTGGCGAGCCGGCTCAGCACCCACCGCGAGGCCGTGACCCGGGAGCTCAGCGAGCTGGCTAGCGCCGGACTGCTGATCCGCCAGGAGCGGAGCCTGACCGTCACCGACGTCCATCGGCTCGAGGCGATGGTCGAGGAAGTCCTCGGCGAGCTGCCGGATCTCAATGACTGATACCAGCCTGCGATGAGGTGAACTCATCGCAAGCTGTATGGCGTCCAAGCGCCACGCGGGCTTATCCTCACTTCGCTGCGGACGCGCGGTCGCGCTTGCCGAAGCTCGATGGGACGAGCTCATCGAGCTTTGGTGTGACGGGCCGCCGGCGGGGCCGCGGCCAGCCCCGAACAAGGACTCCCAGGCTTGTGATTTTGACCACAGCCGGCGGCGCTCCGGGGCGGCAGTCTGCCGGCCATGATCACACTCAATGACACCCTGTCGTCGGCTACCGCCGCGATGCAAAGCGTGGTCCCCGACGAAAACCGCCCGGTTCTCAAGGCTCCGGCCGAGGAAACCCTGGAGAAACGCGTGAACCTGAAGGACGTGGTCTCGGCCTGGCTGTCCTTCCTCGTCCTGCTCGGCGCCTTGGGTATCGCCACCTGGGTGTTCGACCTGCTCCGCTGATCGGCGCCCGTCTCACACCACATTCGCCTCGCGCAGGGGCCGGCCTTCCAGCAGCCGCCGATAGCCGAAGGCCGTCAGGTCGATGCTGACGTAGCGGTCCCGCGCGATCAGCTCGGCGGTCGCCCGGCCGGCGGCCGGCGACTGCTGCAGGCCGTGGCCGCTGAAGCCGTTGCAGAAGTAGAAGCCGCCGATCTCCGGGTGCTCGCCCAGGACCGCGTTCTGGTCGAAGCTGTTGTAGTCGTAGTGGCCGGCCCAGGCACCGGACAGCTTGATGGCCTCGAAGACGGGAATGCGGCGCGCCAGAGTCGGCCAGATGATCTCTTCGAAGAGCGCGTAGTCCTCCTCCAGGTCCTCGCAGTCCCGGTCCTGCTCGGCCGGCGGCGAGACGATGGCGATGTACTGGCCGCCCTCCGGCCGGCAGGCGACGCCGCTAGGGTCGATGGTCAGGGGCATTGCCTCGATCCTCGTGCGGCAATCGAACACGTAGGACATGCGCTTGCGCGGTGCCACAGGCAGCGCGATGCCGGCCAGCTTCGCGACGGCGCCGGCCCGCGGCCCCGCCGCATTGACCAACGCCCCGCAGGCGATCTCGCCCGCTCCCGCCAGGGTTACGCCCTGCAGCCGCCCCGTCGCGCAGGCGATCGCCACCGCCTCGTCGGTCAGGAACTCGACGCCGAGGCTGCGCGCCTTGCGGCGAAAGCCATGCAGCAGCGCGCTCGGATCGATCCAGCCTTCGTTCGCCGTGCCGAAGACGGCAGCGCCTATGCCCTCGCCGGACAGCCAGGGAAAGCGGCTGCGCAGAGCGTCCGGCTCCAGGAACGCCCCTCGTGCGCCGAGCTCGCGCTGCAGGCCGTGGTTGGCGCGCAGGACCTCGACGCCGCTCGGGCTGGCCAGGAACAGGTAGCCCTGCTCGCGAAAGGCCAGGTCCGGTCCCTCACCGTCGACCGCCAGCAGCGCCGTCGCGTTGCGCACGAACTCGATGCCGAAGAGCGACATGAGGATGTTCTCGCGGGTTGAGAACTGCTGGCGGATACCGCCCCAGGAGCGCGTCGTGGCGCAGCGCTCGTAGCACGGGTCGCGCTCGACCACCAGGATGGAGCCGTCGAAGCGCTCCTCGGCGGCCAGGAAGTAGGCGATGGCGCAGCCCATGACGCCGCCACCGACGATGACGACATCCCGGGCGGCGCGGCTCACGGCTCCGCCTCGGCCCCGAGCAGTGCCTCGCGGAAGCGGGCCTTGAGAAGCACGCCGTCCTTCGGCGGCAGGACCAGCGGCAGATCTTCGGCCCGCACCTTGAAGACCGCGAGCAGCGGCCCCGGTGCCTGGTGAACTTGCGCCACGGCGGATGCCACGGCGTCGGGCGCCTCGACGACCAGCGCGGCCTCGAAGCCGACGGCGCGGGCGACGGCGGCCAGGTCGACGTCCCAGGCCGTGTGGGTCGCCTGCTGGCCGGTCTCGCCGTAGCGCTCGTTGTCGAGCACGGCGATCGCCAGGTTGCGCGGCTTCTGCACGGCGATGGTGGCCAGCGCGCCGAGGCCCATGAGCAGCTCGCCGTCGCCGGTGATGACCAGGACCCGGCGCGCCGGCTGGGCGAGCGCCAGGCCGAGCCCGACCATGGCCGCGCCGCCCATGGCGCCCCAAAGCGGGAAGGTCAGGGGCGAGTCGCCGGCCGCGGCGGCGTCCCAGCTCGGCGCGCCGAGCCCGGTCACCAGGAGCGTCTCGCCGCGCTCCGCGAGCAGCGTCTCGACCAGCGCGCGGCGGTGCAGCGGATAGCCGTCGCTGCGCGCGCTCATTGCTCGAAGGTCTTGATGCCGAGCACGCGCTGGTCGATCAGCAAGGCGACCGCGGCCGCGCTCTCGAAGCAGAGCCGTGCCGCCGCGGCCGTCGCCGAAGCCACCTGGTCGGCCTGGTCGACTTCCTCGACCATGACGCCGGCCTGGCGCAAGTGCGCGGCGCTGCCCCGGCCCATCGGCACCTGCCAGGGATTGAACTCGCCCGACTGCCCGCGCATGGTCACCAGCATCAGCAGCGGGAAGCGGCAGGTCTGAGTCAGGCTGAAGAGGTTGATGCAGTTGCCGACGCCGGAGGACTGCATCAGCAGGACGCCGCGCTCGCCGCCGAGCCAGGCGCCGGCCAGCAGGGCCACGCCTTCCTCCTCCGTGGTCAGCGGCACCGCCGTCATGCCGGGGTCTTCCTGACAGAGCGCGATCAGCGTCTTGTGCCCGGCATCGGGCACGTAGGCGACCTGCCGGACCCCCGCCGCCGCCAACACCCGATGCGTCTCTTGCGACCAACCCGCCACAGCCCGCCTCTCGCTGACCTGCACGCCTCGGGACACTAGCGCGTTTTCCGCCGACGCGGAATCACGACACCGGCCCGCTCCCCTCCCGGCCACCCAATAGGATACTGCCGTGGGTGGCCGGGAGGGAGAGCGGGCCGGTGCCGTCCGATCGGAAAACGCTCTAGAGGATCGGCAAGGTCAGCGCCATCAGCGGCCATCGCCGGGCAGCGTCGCCGCGACCGCCGGCCGCTCGATCAGGATGAAGGCGACGCCTCCGATGACGACCGCCCCGCCCAACAGAATGCGCGTGGTCAGCTGCTCGCCGAGCAGGCCGACGCCACCGAGGACCGAAAACACCGGCAACAGCAAGAGAAAGGGCGCGACGTGACTGACCGGGTGACGATGCACCAGCGTGTACCACATGCCGTATCCAAAGGCGGTCATGATGATGCCCAGGTAGAGGACCGTCGACCAGACGATCCAGTCGGCCTCGCGAACCGCGGCAAGCTGGTTGTCTTCAAAGATCAGCGACATGACGAGCAACTGCGGCGCGGCGAAGACCGCGAGCCAGGCCGTCATGGCCAAGCCCTCCACACGCCGCAGCCGGCGTACCATGATCTGCCCCACCGCCCAAACCAGGGCGCCGCCGACGACCATCAGAAGGCACGGCCAGGCGCTGCCGACCTTGGGCTCGCCCGCGATCAAGGCAACCCCGACGAAAGCCAGGAGGATGCCGAGCCACTTGCGCAGGCTCGGCCGCTCTTTCAGAAGCAGCGCGCCCAGCAGGACCAGAAACGGCACCTCCAGCTGCACCACGAGCGCTGCCACGGAGGCATCGACGCCCGTGAGGCCCGTGAAAGTCAGGCTGTATTGAATGGCTGCGACAACGAACGCGATAGCGCAGATATTGGCCAGATCGCCGAGCGGTGGCCTGACGAACCAGACCATGACCAGGGCGGTAACGGCGAAGCGAAAGGACATCAGGAGTATCGGCGGGAAATGCTCGATCGCCGCCTTGGCGAAGACCACGCCCATACCCCAGGTCAGCGCGACAGCCACGCCCATCGCTATGTCCATCGGCTTGAGTGACATCTTGCGGGATCCGACTCGGGAGACCAGCCGTCGCTCTTAGACCGCCCGACCCGATGGGTCCAGCACCGCTTGCCGACGAACTGGTCGGTCTCCTAGGCTGCGCCCATGAGCAGCCCGAACAACGCCCGGCTCGCCGTCGATATCGGCGGCACCTTCACGGACATTGCCCTGGAGCGCGGCGACGCGCTGGCCACGGCGAAGGTCCTGACCACGCCCCGGCAGCCCGAGCAGGCGGTGCTCGACGGCATCGCCAAGCTGCTCGAGGAGACCGCGACGCAGCCGGCCGAGGTCGGCCTGATCATCCACGGCACGACCCTGGCGACCAACGCGATCATCGAGCGCAAGGGCGCCAAGACGGCGCTGCTGGTGACCGAGGGCCTGCGCGACTCTCTCGAGATGGCCTACGAGAACCGCTTCGAGCAGTACGACATCGGCATCGATCGGCCGGATCCCCTGGTGCCGCGCTACCTGCGCTGGCCGCTGCGCGAGCGGCTGAGCGCCCAAGGCGAGGCCCTGCTGCCGCTCGACGAGGCCAGCGTCGAGGCCTTGCTGCCGCGGATCGAGGCCGAGGGGATCGAGAGCCTGGCCATCGGCCTGATCCACAGCTACGCCAACCCGGCCCACGAAGAGCGGGTCGCGGCGATCCTGCGCGCGGCCCATCCGGATCTGCCGATCACCCTGTCGTCGGAGGTCTGCCCGGAGATCCGCGAGTACGAGCGGCAGTCGACCGCCTGCGCCAACGCCTACATCCAGCCGCTCATGGCGCGCTACCTGACCGAGCTGGAAGCGGCGCTGCGCGCGCGGGGCTTCGCCTGCCCCTTCCTGCTGATGACCTCGGGCGGCGGCCTGACCGGCTTCGAGACCGCGGTGCGCTTCCCGATCCGCCTGGTCGAATCCGGGCCGGCCGGCGGCGCGGTGCTGGCCAGCCGGATCGCCGCGGAATGCGGCCTCGACGCCCTGCTCTCCTTCGACATGGGCGGCACCACGGCGAAGATCTGCCTGATCGACGAGGCGACGCCGCTGACCTCGCGCGCCTTCGAGGTCGACCGGGTCTATCGCTTCAAGAAGGGCAGCGGCCTTCCGCTGCGCATCCCCTGCATCGAGATGGTCGAGATCGGCGCCGGCGGCGGCTCGATCGCCGCGCTGGACGCGCTGGGACGCGTCGTGGTCGGCCCGGAAAGCGCGGGCGCCGAGCCGGGGCCGGCCTGCTACGGCCGCGGCGGCAGCGCGCCGACCGTCAGCGACGCCGACCTGACCCTCGGGCGGCTCGACCCCGACGACTTCGCCGGCGGCAGCATGACGCTCGATCCGGCCGCCGCCGCGGCCTGCATCGACACCGACGTCGGCCAGGGGCTCGGCCTGGAGACGCCGCTGGCCGCCTTCGCGATCAGCGAGATGGTCGACGAGGCCATGGCCAACGCGGCGCGGGTCCATGCCATCGAGTGGGGCAAGGACATCGCCCGCCGCGCCATGGTCGCCTTCGGCGGCGCGGCGCCGATCCATGCCGCCCGGCTGGCCGAGAAGCTCGGCATCGATCACGTGGTGGTGCCGACCGGCGCCGGCGTCGGCTCGGCCATCGGCTTCCTGCGCGCGGCGATCGCCTACGAGGTCGTGCGCAGCCGCTACCTGCGACTGGCGGACTTCGATGCCGCGCTGGCCAACGCGCTGATGGCGGAGATGCGCGCCGAGGCGGCGGCCATCGTCGAGCCGGCGGCCGGCGGCGCGCCCCTGGTCGAGACCCGCACGGCCTCCATGCGCTACCTCGGCCAGGGCCACGAGATCGAGGTCGCGCTGCCGGCGCGCGCGCTGCTGCAGGACGATGGGGACGCCCTGCAAGCGCTGTTCGACGAGACCTACAGCCGGCACTACGGCCGGCGCATTCCCGGCCTCGACATCGAGATCCTGAGCTGGACCCTGACGCTCTCGACGGAGACTCCGGCGCCGCAGGTCACGCGGGCACCCGACGGCACGGCCCCGCCACCCGCGCCGCTCGGCGAGAGACAGCTCTTCGACAGCCAGTCGGCAAGCTTCGGCGCCGTGCCGGTCTACCGCCGCGAGGCGTTGTCGCCGGGTACTTGCGTGGCGGGGCCGGCGCTGATCGTCGAGCCACAGACGACCACCGTGGTGGGCCCCAGCTTCGAGGCGCGGCTCAATGACCTCGGCTACATCGTCATGACGCGGCGCTGACGGCCGCCGGCAACGCTACTCCCCCGTGACGAGGGTCATGGTCGAGCGGTAGGTGCCGGTGGGGTCGTAGGACTTCAGCGCGTCGCCGTCGCGCACCACGCCGAAGCAGCGCTCCCGTCCTTCCCGCCAGTTGTCCCAGGTGACGCAGAAGCGGTCCGCGTCGACCCGCCAGGTCCCTTTGTCCCGGAACTCGCCGTCGCGCCCCGCGACGCCGCTCGTTCGGCCGTCCGGCGTCAAGGTCATCCGCCAGCTGGTGCCGTCGCCGTTCTTGCCGGTCAGCGTGCTGTCCGCGCCGAGGCCGGCGAGGGCATCGCCCAGCAGCCGCGTGCCCACGGCGGCCTCGATCGAGGGGTCCGGCCCGATGTCCTGCAGGCCCTTGGCCGCCAGGATCATCCAGAGCAGGCGGCCGATCTGTCTGTTGGTGAGGAAGGCGTGGTCCCCGTCGGTGTTGACGCGGTGAACCAACACCAGGTCGAGAGAGGGAAAGACGAAGGCATACTGCCCGCCCCAGCCCGCCGCATGGTAGCTCGGCGCCGGGATCCGGACGTTCGGCTTCACGCCGCCGCCGGAGCCGGTCCACCACATGTAGCCGTAGCCGCTCTCCGCGCCGATCGAGGAATGGGCCGCGGTGCTCTCCGCCACCCAGTCGGCGGAGACGATCTGCCGGTCGGCCCAGCGCCCCTCGCGCAGATAGAGCAGCGCGAAACGCGCCAGGTCGCGGGCCGTCATGCGAAAGGGATAGGCCGCGTGCTCCGACTTCGCGCCCGTGACGTACTCGCCGTCGCTGGGCCGGTAGTCTTCCATCTGCAAGGGCTCGGCGATGCGCTGCCGGAAGGACTCGAAGATCGTCTCGCCGGTCTCCTGCTCGTAGATCGTGCCCAGCGCGTTGAAATCCCAGTTGTTGTAGTGCCAGAAGCTGCCCGGCGCGTGGCTGCCGCGCGGCGGCTTCGAGGCCGTCATGCGCCGGGTCTCGTAGAGCGCGGGATGGTAGATACCGGAACGCGCCTTGATCAGATCGCCGACCGTGGCCTGCTTCTCGACGGCCGTCAGCGAGGGCTCGTTGTCGTCGATGCCGAGCTCTTCGAGGCTGGTCGCGAGATCGATCTTCCCGTCGTCGACCGCGATCCCGATCAGGCCACTGAGCAGGCTCTTGCGAACGGAGTGCAGGTTCGACTTGGTGGCGATGCCGCCCCAGGCGTCGACCACGACACCGCTCTCGACGATCATCACCGCCGTGGAGCCGATCTCCCGGGAAAAGGCCTGGGCTGCCGCCAGCTTGTCCGACGACCAGCCGAGCAGCTCCGGGCTTTCCGCCTTGGCCCAGCTTTCGCCGGGGAAGACGTCGCGGCTCTCGCCATCGTAGAGGGCCCAGCGCGGCGCCGACTGGCACGCGCTCACCCAGGCGAGCACGAGCAGCAGGAAGACGAGTCTCAAACGCCCGGCAATCGTCTGACCCATTCTGTCGCTTCTCCCAACGGAACGGCTGGTGTCGAGCCCTCTCTCCTCGACGGTCGCCATAGCACGGAAACGCCATCGTGTTACTGTACACGAATGCTAGGCCTCGGGCTTCAAACCAGCACTCGCCACTGTCGCCCTTTGCGTCGGTTGACGGCGGTCGCCGTGCTTCTTGCGCTCGCCTTCGCCGGCAGCGCCGCCGCTGACCAGGACGTGCCCCTGGGCAAGCTGCCGGCCGGTGTCGCGCCGACCCACTACAAGCTCGACCTCACCGTCGTGCCGACGCGCGAGCGCTTCTCCGGCCGGGTCGAGATCGCGGTCACCTTGGACGCGGCGCAGGACCACATCTGGTTGCACGGCAAGACGCTGCGGCCGATCGAGGCCTTCGCGCTCGACAAGGACGGCAAGGAGGTCGCCGGCCGCTTCGAGCAGCGCGACGACAGCGGCGTCGCGCGCCTGAGCCTGGAGCGGCCGGTGGGCCCCGGCACGGCGACCCTGGTGATCGTCTACGACGCGGCCTTCGGCGACGGCCTGCGCGGCCTCTACAAGACCACGGTCGACGGCAAGTCCTACGCCTATACGCAGTTCCAGCCGCTCTCCGCCCGCGCGGCCTTTCCCTCCTTCGACGAGCCGCGCTTCAAGACGCCCTACGACATCACGCTCACGGTCGAGGCCGACCACGGCGCCTTCTCAAACGCGCCGGAGATGGCGAGCGTCGCGCTCGAAAGCGGCCAGAAGCGCGTGCGCTTCGCGACGACCAAGCCCTTGCCGACCTACCTGATCGCGCTCGCCGTCGGCGACTTCGACGTCGTCGAGGCACCAGACCTGCCGCCCACGGACGTGCGGTCGCGGCCGCTGCCGCTGCGCGGCATCGCGGCGCGCGGCAAGGGCCCGCAGTTCGCCTATGCGCTGGAGAACAGCGGTCCGCTGGTCGAGATCTTCGAGGACTACTTCGGCCTGCCCTATCCCTACGAGAAGCTCGACCTGGTCGCCGCCGTCGATTTCTCCGCGGGCGGCATGGAGAACGCCGGCCTGATGATCTATCGCGAGTCCGGCCTGCTGTTCGACGACAACCCCTCGATCTACCAGGAGCGCTACTACGCCTCCCTGCACGCCCACGAGATCGCCCACAACTGGTTCGGAAACCTGGTCACGCCCAAGTGGTGGGACGATCTCTGGCTGAACGAGTCCTTCGCCACCTGGCTTGCCAGCCTGGCCACCCACGCCTGGCAGCCCGCCGTGTTCGACAACCGCGGCCCCTTGCGCTCGGCCGAATGGGCCATGTGGAGCGACCAGCTCATCAGCGCCCGGCAGATCCGCCAGCCGATCGACAGTCACCACGACATCAAGAGCGCCTTCGACAGCATCACCTATTCCAAGGGCGCCGGCGTGCTCGGCATGTTCGAGCGCTACCTGGGCCGCGAGGTCTTTCGCCGGGCGGTACAGACCTACCTCAAGCGCTTCCCGCACGGCACGGCCAGCGCCGAGGACTTCTTCGACGCCCTGGAGGACGCGACGGAGGACCCGCAGATCGTCTCGGCCTTCCGCTCCTTCATCGAGCAGCCGGGCGTGCCGCTGGTCGAGACCACCTTGCAATGCCCCGCCGGCGGGGCGCCGCGCCTGACCCTGCGGCAGTCGCGCTACCTGCCCCTGGGTTCCAAGGGCTCGCGCGACGAGCGCTGGGAGATCCCGGCCTGCTTCGCCTACCACGACGGCACGGCCCGCAAGCAGCACTGCCGGCTGCTGCGCGAAACGGTCGAAGAGATCGCGCTGCCGGCCGAAAGCTGCCCGCGCTGGCTGCTGCCGAACAGCGCCGGCGCCGGCTACTACCGCTGGGCGCTCGAGCCGGCGGGGCTGCGGGCGCTGGTCGAGTCGGCGGATCAGCTCGAGGCGAGCGACCTCTACAACGTCACGGTCAACGCCGCGAAGGGCTACCGCTCCGGTTTCGTCGACATCGAGGACCTGCTGGCCGTGGTCGAGATGGCGGTCCGCGCGCCGGCCTGGGACGTGGTCAAGGCGCCCTTCGACATCCTGCGCGACATCAAGAACTTCGTCACGCCCCGTAGCCAGCGCGAGCGCGTGCTGGCGCACTACCGCAGGCTCTATCGCCCGGTGCTCGAGCGCATTGGCTGGTCGCCGGTGGCCACGGACGCGCTGGCGGGCGACGCCAACGCCGAGCTGATGCGCGCCGAGCTGGTCTGGTTCCTGGCCATCGATGCCGAGGACAGCGAGATACGCGCCGTGCTGAGCGAGGTCGGCCAGGCCTACCTCGGCCACGGCGCCGACGGCCGCCTGAACAAGGCGGCGGTCGATCCCAGCCTGGTCCGCGCCGCGCTCAACGTGGCGACCGACGAGACCGGCCTGCCCTTCGTCGAGACGCTGCTGGCGCATCTCGCCGAGACGGACGACGCCGTGCTGCGCGGCAACATTACCGCGGTCCTGGCCTACCAGAACGATCCGGCGATCACCGCCAAGGTGCGCGAGCTCGCCATGACTCAGAAGGTCCGGCAGCGCGAGGCCTCGCGGCTGATCTACCGCCAGGGGCGCCGGGTCGACAACCGCGAGGATCTCTGGGCCTGGGTCCAAGCCAACTACGACCGGCTCGTCGCCCGCCTGCCCAGCGGCCATCTCGGCAACCTGCCCTGGCTGACCTCGGCCTTCTGCAGCCTCGAGAGGCGCGACGAGGTCGAGGCCTTCTTCGGCCCCAAGGCCGAGACCCAGCCCGGCGGCCCCCGCGCGCTGGCCAACGTCCTGGAGCGCATCGAGATCTGCGCCGGCCTGGTCGAGCGCCAGCGGGCGGAGGCGGTGGCCTATTTCACGACGGGGCCCGGCGCGGGCGAGTGAGCCGTCCGATGCCTAGTTGGGCAGCGAGTCGGGCGCCTCGCCGCCGCTGTCGGCGGCGATGTTGGCGAGACCTTGGAGCCGGCGCTCGAGGGCCTCGAGCTTCGGCCGGATCGCGCTGCCGACATGGATCTGCGGCTCCGACGGCTCGAAGTCCAGGCTCTCTTCGGCTGCCGCGACGCCCCGCAGGGCGATCGCGACGACATAGACGAACATGATGGCCGCGAACGACCACAGCCCTTCGGCGTGGAAAGCGCGCGGCTCGACGGTCAAGAGGTAGCCCTGCGACAGGAGCAGAAGGAAGGACAGAAGCGTCAGACTGATGGCCTGCCCGACAGTCGACCGGAAGGCGTCGGCCTTGACCGGCAGAAACAGGCTCAGCCTGAGGCCGGCCAAGAGGTTCCGATGCAGATCGCCAAAGACCGCCACGGTCGCGGCACTCCCCTCATCCCCAAGACGCGCAAGCATGCGCCGGGAGGCGTGAAGTTTCCGCTAAACCTATAATTGTAGATATCGAGCCGGCGACCCCGGCGCTGGAAGGACCGCAAGGTCGTCGCGCGCGGCACCGAGCGGACCGCCACATAGGGACGACCGCTGGACTCTTGGAGGTCATGTGACTATAGTCATGACCATAGTCAAGGAAACCGCGATGAAGACCATCAAGGCCTCCGAGTTCAAAGCCAAGTGCTTGAAACTCATGGATGAAGTGGCGGAGTCCGGCGAGACGCTGGTGATCACCAAGAACGGCAAGCCGGTCGCCGAGCTATCGCCGGTCAAGAAGCCCGTCAAGTCGCTGTTCGGCGCCCACAAGGGCCTCATCAAGGTCAAGGGCGACATCATCGCGCCCATTGACGTCGAGTGGGATGCGGACCGCTGATCCTCTTCGATACCCACGCGCTCGTCTGGCTCGACCAAGGAATGACGAGACTTGGATCGCGGTCTCGTCGCATGGCCGACGAAGCGATCCAGGATCAAGCCCTTCACGTCTCGGCGATCACCTTCTGGGAAGTCGCGATGCTGGTGCGAAAAAACCGGGTCACTCTCGGGGGGCCGCTCGGCAAATGGCGCCAGAGCCTGTTCAACTTCGGTGTTCAAGAGATACAGGTAGACGGCTCTATCGGCTTGGCTGCCGGCAGCCTGGAGAACTTGCACGGCGACCCCGCCGATCGGATCATCGTCGCCTCGGCCCTATCGATTGGCGCCACGCTCGTCACGGCTGACGAAACGATCCTCGCATGGCGAGGAGAAATGCCAAGGCAAGACGCGCGCAAATAGGTCTCGATTTGGGAAGGCAATAGCTAGGCTCGGACCACACATGAGCGACGCCCTCGAACAGATTCATCTGCAGATCATGTGGAACCGGCTGCTCTCGGTGGTCGAGGAGCAGGCGCAGACCTTGATCCGCACGGCCTTCTCGACCTCGGTGCGCGAGGCGGGCGATCTCTCGGCCGGTGTCTTCGACCTCGAGGGGCGGATGCTGGCCCAGGCGGTGACCGGCACGCCGGGCCATGTCAACGCCATGGCCGCCTCGGTCGGCTTCTTCCTGCAGCGCTTCGCCGTCGAGGACATGGCCGAGGGCGACGTCTACGTCACCAACGATCCCTGGCAGGGCACCGGCCACCTGCACGACTTCACCGTCGTCACCCCGACCTTCCGCAACGGCCGGCCCGTGGCGCTCTTCGCCTCGACCAGCCACGTGGTCGACGTCGGCGGCCTCGGCTTCGGGCCCGATGCGCGGCAGGTCTACGAGGAGGGCGTGCGGGTGCCGATCCTGCCGCTGGCGACCCGCGGCGTCATGAACGAGACGCTGCTGGCGCTGGTCCGCGCCAACGTGCGCGAGCCCGACCAGGTCGAAGGCGACCTCTATTCGCTGGCCGCCTGCAACGAGACCGGCTGCCGCCGGCTGCTGGACATGATGGCGGAGTTCGATCTCGACGACATCGGGCCGCTCGCCGCGGCGATCATATCGGCCTCCGAGAAGGCCATGCTGGAGGAGATCCGCGCCCTGCCCTTCGGGGTCTACCGCAACGCCATGCGCATCGACGGCTACGAGTCGCCGATCGACCTGGTCGCCGAGATGACCATCGGCGAGAGCGGCATCGACGTCGACTTCGCCGGCACCTCGCCGATCTCGGCGCGCGGCATCAACGTGCCGCTGACCTACACCCAGGCCTATGCCTCCTTCGGCGTGCGCTGCGTCATCGGCTCGGCCGTGCCCAACAATGCCGGCTCGCTGGCGCCGGTGCGCGTGACCGCGCCGGCCGGCTCCATCCTGAACGCCCCGGACCCCTGCGCGGTCGCCACCCGCCACGTGGTCGGCCAGATGCTGCCCGACGTCGTGCTCGGCTGCCTGCACCAGGCGGTGCCGGAGCGCGTGCCGGCGGAAGGCACCTCCTGTCTGTGGATCGCCACCCTGCTGGGCGGCCACGGCGTCGCCGGCACGGACGACAAGGACGAGACCGAGAACCCGGGAGCGCCCTTCACCATCTCCATGTTCCACACCGGCGGCACCGGCGCCCGGCCGGGCAAGGACGGCCTCGACGCCACCGCCTTTCCCTCGGGCGTGCGCAGCACGCCGGTCGAGATCAACGAGACCATCGCGCCCATCGTGGTCTGGCGGAAGGAATACCGCGCGGACTCGGGCGGCCCGGGCCGGCTGCGCGGCGGCGTCGGGCAGGTCATGGAGATCGGCCACATCGAGGGCGCGCCCTTCGCCATCTCGGCGATGTTCGATCGGGTGCAGCATGCGCCCCGCGGCCGCAACGGCGGCGCCGACGGCACCACCGGGCGGCTGCGCCTGAAGAGCGGCACGGCCCTGCGCGGCAAGGGACGCCAAAGGGTGCCCGGCGGCGACCGGCTGATCCTGGAGATGCCCGGCGGCGGCGGCCTCGGCGATCCCGCGACGCGCGAGGCACCCCGCGTCGCGCGGGACCTGCGCGACGGCCTGATCTCCGAGCAGGCCGCGGCGGCGCACTACGGTCACGCCGAGCCCGAAGGTCAGGAGGGTGCCGAGGCGTAGGCGCCGGGATTGGCTCTGATGCTCTCCAGAACCTCGATCAGCAGGCCCTTGTAGGCCTGCATCGAGCGGTTGACGTTGCCGACCGGGTCGCCCGCCCTGAGCGCGTTGTCGCGCGCCGCGTTGAAGCGGTACATGATGCCCCGGCCGATGCGGCTCTCCAGCAGGCGCTTGGTCTCCCGCTCCCAGGACTCCAGACGCTGCCAGCCGGCGGCCGCGGCGCTCGCCGTCTGCAAGTCCTCGGAGATCTGGCCGAGCAGCGACAGACGCCGCTCCAGCACGAAGACGGTCTCCTCGGCGTAGGGCGACATAGGCACTGCCGGCTCCGCCGGCGCCGCCGCCTGCGGTCGCGCCGCCCGCTGCGTCGCCGTCGACTCACTGGCAGAGGCTTCGCCCGCGAGCGCCGCAACTTCCGCGTCGGGCGCGCGTTGCTGACGCTCCAAGATCTCCGCCAGCGATACGCCTGACGCTTCCGACGTCTCGGCCGCTTCGGTCTCGGACGGCTCGCTCTCGGGCAGCGGCGCGGCGTCGTCCGGGCGCTTCTCCGGCACCACGGGCTCAATGGGCTCGGGCGCCGCGGCGATCTCCGGCTCGGGAGCCGTCGCTTCCGGCGCCACGGCGGCCGCCAGCTCGGGTTCCGGGGCCGGGGCTTCTTGCGGCAGCGGCGCGGGTGCCTCGGCCGGCGCAGGCTCGGCCGCCGCCTGCGGTTGCGGCGCGGCCGCGAGGCTCTCCGGGCCGACGTCGCTCGCCCGCTCCGGCGGGGTCGAATCGGGCGCCGCCGGTTCCGGCGCAGCCGTGGCGCTGTCGACCGCCTCCGGCGTCGGCTCCGGCGCGGCTTCCGGCGCCGCGGCGGGCTCCGGCGCGGCCTCGAGCCGGGCGCCGTTGTCCGCGCGGCTCGGCGAGTCGGCCGCCAGATCAGGCTCCGAGGCCGGCGCCGGCGCGGAGACGACGGCCGCGCGCTCGGCGTCGACCGGCTCGGCCCGCTCCGGCGACGGCGCCGCCGCCAGCTCGGCGTCGGGCGCGGCGCGGTCGAGGACCTCCGGTTCCGGCGCGGCGCCGGCCGACTCGTCGGGCTGTACCGCGACGGACTCGGCCCGCGCCACCTGCGAGTCGGACACCACCTCGTCGGGTCGCGGCGCCGGCGCTGCGATCTCGTCGGCCGACGGCGCCACCTCCGGCGGCCTTTCCAGATCCGGCTGGACGATCGCCAGCTCCCGCGCCTCGGGCGCCGCGGCGCGATCCACCAGATCGACGCTCTCGGCCGCCGGTGCCGGCTCGATGGCCGGCTCCGCGGCCGGCTGCGGGGCCTCGACTTCCGGCTCCGGCAGCGGCGCGGTGGCCGGCCGTTGCGCCGCGGCCGCGGTGTCTGGCTCGGGCTTGGCGGGCATGGTCTCGGCCGGCGCCGCTTCCGGCTTGGTCGCGACTTGGGGCTCGGGCAGCGGTTCGCCGGCTCGGCGCGGCACCATCCGCGTCGGATCGACCTGGTTGTTGATGCCCGCCTCGACCTCGGCGAGCTGGGCTTCGCTCAGCCGCTCGGCCATGGCGTCGCGGCTGGCCGCCACGGTGTCGCGGGTCTCGCCGGCCGAGAGGTTGTCGATGGCGCGGCTGTACCAGTAGTAGGCCCGGACCGGGTCGCGCTCGACGCCGCGGCCGATCTCGTACATGCCGGCGAGGGTGAACTGCGCCACCGGCAGATCGGCGAGCGAGGCCTGGCCGTACCAGAAGGCGGCTTCCTCGGGGCTCTCCTCGACCCCCTGGCCGAAGTCGTAGAGGAAGGCCAGGGTGAACTGGGCGTTGGAGTCCCCCGCCTCGGACAGCGGCAGCAGATTGGCGAAGGCCGTGTCGTAGTCTTCCGCGCCGATCGCCTCGACCGCGGCCCCGTAGCTCGGCTCGGCCGCGGCGAGCGGCCGGAGGGGACCGGCGGCCAAGGCCAGAGCCAAGCCGCAAAGCAGCGCCGGCGCTCGGATCCAGCTCGTCATATCCAGCCTGTAGCACCTCTCGGGAACCGGGGCCAAGAGCCTAGCCTATTCCCGCGGCGGAACCATGGCGGGCTGTGGAAAAACCTGCCCCGGCGGAGGCGAGCCTCGGCCGGGTGATCGTCGACGGGCGGCGGGCGCTCTTGCGCAGCGGACAGCGCGGCGCGACCATTCGGGCGCCGACTCGCGTCCGGCTCCCGGTCCTCGACAAGACGGACTTCCAGGAGCCGATGGCGACCGACGGGGACTTCCGGCAAGCGATCCGCCGCGTCGCCGACCAGCGCGAGGCGGCCGAGGCCGAAGCAGGAGCGACAGGGACATCATGAACCGCATCGATCTCGAAGGCCGCCGGGCGGTCGTCACCGGCGCGGCCCAGGGCATCGGCCGCGCCGCCGCGGAGCGGCTGCTGCGCTCCGGCGCGGCGGTCGCGCTCTGGGACCAGGACGCGGCCCTCGTCGCGGCGACCTGCGCAGAGCTGGCGGCCGAGGGCCGGGTCGAGGCCGTGGCCATGGACGTCACCGACCCGGACTCCGTCAGTGCGGCCTGCGCCCGGACCGACAAAGCGCTCGGCGGCATCGACATCCTGGTCAACAACGCCGGCATATCCGGCCCCAACGCCAAGACCTGGGACTACGACATCGCCGCCTGGCAGCGCGTGCTCGACATCGACCTGACGGGCGTCTTCCTCTGCTGCCGGGCCGTCGTGCCGGGCATGATCGAGCGCGGCTACGGCCGCATCGTCAACGTCGCCTCGATCGCCGGCAAGGAGGGCAACCCCAACGCCGTGGCCTACAGCGCCGCCAAGGGCGGCGTCATCGCGCTCACTAAGTCGCTGGGCAAGGAGCTGGCCGAGCACGACATCGCGGTCAACTGCGTGACGCCGGCCGCCGCCAAGACGCGGATCTTCGATCAGATGACCCAAGAGCAGATCGACTACATGCTGTCCAAGATTCCGCGCGGCCGCTTCGTCAAGGTCGAGGAGGTCGCCGCCCTGATCGCCTGGCTCGCCTCGGCCGACTGCGCCTTCACCACCGGCGGCGTGTTCGACATCTCCGGCGGCCGGGCGACCTACTGACAGCTCACTGGGATGCCGAGCGGAGAAGAACCATGAAAGTCGATGGCGCCTGCCACTGCGGATTCATCACCTACGAGGCGGAAGTCGACCCCGACCAGGTCTACGCCTGCCATTGCACGGACTGCCAGGCCTTCTCGGGCGGCGCCTTTCGCTGGGCCGTCTCGATCCCGGAGGAGAACCTGAGGATCCTGTCCGGCGAGCCTAAGGCCTACGTGAAGCGATCGGACAGCGGCTTGGAGAACCATCAGATGTTCTGCCCGACCTGCGCCTCGCCGATCTACTCGAAGTCCCTGGCCGGCAGCCCGCAGCGCGTCAATCTCCGGCTCGGCACCGCCCGGCAGCGTGCCGAGCTCAGTCCCAGGATCGAGCTCTGGCGCTGCTCCGCGCAGGACTGGGTGACGGTCGAGGGCGCGGACCAACGCCTGGAGAGGCAATAGCGCCTAGCGCCTGAGCCAGCCGGCGTACTCCGGGCTCGTGTCCTTCATGTCCTCGTAGAGCCAGACCATGCGGTCGACGAACCAGACCTTGGCGCCGATGGCGACGACCAGGCCGAAGACGGTGCTGCGGGCGTCGAACACGACCAGCCCGTAGACCAGCGGCAGCAGGCCGAGGGCCGAGACCCAGGTCAGCAGCTTGGCGGCGCGCTCGTGGTGGGCCGGGACCGGCCGCTCGGCGCGCTTCAGAAAGATCCGCTCGCCGAAGGTGCCTTTGGAGGCCCAATTGTCGGTGCTGATCGGCGGCCCGAAGATCCGCGGGTTGAGCCAGGTCCAGAACAGCGCGACGGCGAGCGGCAGCAGCGACCACCAGCCGAGCCAGTCCCGGCTCCAGATCGCCAGCACGATGAGCGGCCCGCAGGTGAAGCGCGTCCAGGCGCTCAAGGGGTTGGCGTGGCGCTCCCAGGCCGCCTCGTCCATGGACATGAGGCGCTCGGCGAAACGGAAGATATCCATCGCGCCATCCTCGCCTCGGCCCCTGCCGCGGCGCAAGCGGCGGCGGTGTCAGACGTCGAGGAACTCGACGCCGATCGACTTGCCGTTCTGCCAGCGCACCGAGCAGCGGTGGGTCGGCCCGTGGAGGATGCGCAAGGTGACCTCGGGCGGGCATTCGAACATGTCCGGCACCTCGAGCCTGGCACCGCTGTCGGAAATGTCCTTCAGCACGCACTCGATGACGCAGCTCGCGTTGTTGTAGACGATCTGGCCGGACTTCAGCATGCGGGTGCGCTTGGCCTGTCGGCGCACCGGGCTGCCGGGCCGCGGCTCCTCCCGCCGGTCGGTGGCGTCCGGCTCCGGACTCGGCGCCGTCTCGGGGTCGTCCTTGCTCTCAGGCCTCGCCGCCTCATGAGCGGCCGGCTGGGCCTTGCCGTTGGGCTTCGCGAGGAGCTCCTCTAGCTGACGGGTCAAGCCCGCGACCTTCTGCTCGTTGTCGTCGTGACCGGACTGCACCAGCACAGGTACTCGAATCGCCTCGGACTGCATCCGCCGCAGCACGTCCAAGCCGTCGATGCCGGGCAGCGTGAGGTCGAGCAGAATCAAGTCGTAGGTACCGCCGCGCAACTGCTCGAGCGCGTCCTCGCCGCTCCCCGCCGTCTCGCAAGCGTGGCCCTTCGCCTCCAGCAGCCGTTTGACGGCTGAAGCGGTCCGGGCGTCGTCATCGACGTGCAGCAGGCGCATGGGCGAAAAGGCCTTTCTTCAGAACTGAGGATTGTACTAACGGCGGGTTAAGAAAGCTTTAGGCGCTGGGCGGCAGCCGCCCTAACGCAGGGTCACCCGCTGTCCTGTCTCGTGCGATTCGTAGATCGCCTCCTCGACGCGGACGTTGGTCAGGTAGTCCTGGCCGCTGTTGGCGACCGGCGCGCCCTCGATCAGGTGCGCCAGCACGTGGCTCTGCAGGGCGTGCACGCAGTCGCCGCCGAAGCCCTTCAGCGCGAAGTCGTAGGCATGCTGTGTCTCGGGCTCGCCGTGGGGCTTCCAGAACAGGCGGCCGTAGCCGTTCAGGCGCAGCACGCCGGCCGCGCCCTCCAGGTGCATCTCGCCCATGGTCAGGCGGCAGTCCTCGGCGCTGTGGTCGTTCAGGCGGTTGCCGTCGAGCACGCCCAGGGTTCCGCCGTCGAACTCGAAGATCACCACGCCGGCATCCTCGCCGGCGATCGCCGGGTTGAGCCGGCGCAGCCGCGCCGTCACCGCCCTCACCTCGCCCAGCAGGCAGCGGAAGACGTCGACGAAGTGGATGCCGGTCTCGTGGATCAGGAAGCGCTCCATGGACTGGAAGTAGGGCTGCCGGGCCAGGTAGGCCTCGGGCCCCTGGCCGTCGCCGGGGCGCATGCGGAAGTGGATCGAATGCGGTGCGCCGAGCCGGCCCTCGGCGACCAGGCGCGCAGCCTCGCGGAACCAAGGCATGAAACGGAAGTTCTCGTGCACGATCAGCGGGATGTCGGCGGAGGCGGCGATCTCGACGATGGCTTCGGCCTCGGCCAGGGTCGGCGCCAGCGGCTTCTGGCAGACCACCGGGATGCCGCGCGCGGCGGCCAAGGTGACCAGGGCCCGGTGGCTGGCCGGCGGCGTGACGATGTCGAAGAGGTCGGGCTTCAGGCGGTCCAGCATGGCGGCCGCGTCGTCGAAGACCTCGGGCACGCGATGCTCGGCCGCCATGGCCTCGCCGGCCGGCAGGTCCAAGGTCGCCAGCCCGACCAGCTCGGCCTGCTTCAGGCGCGACCAGGCGTCGTAGTGGAAGCGGCTGTAGTAGCCGCTGCCGGCGACCGCGACGCGCAGGCGCTCGGCCATCTCAGGCGGCCCCGGCCAGGGCGTCGCCGATGCGCCCGGCGATCTCGGCCGTGCCCGCCGCGCCGCCGACCTCGAAGGGCCTGAGCGTGCCTAGGGCGTAGGCGGCCTCGACGGCCGCGACCAGCCGCGCGCCCGCCTCGACGGCCGCCGGGCAGTCCTGCCGCCGGCCGAGCCAGTCGAGCATCATGGCGCCGGAGAGGATGGTCGCCGTCGGGTTGGCCTTGCCCTGGCCGACGATGTCGGGTGCCGAGCCGTGACAGGGCTGGAACAGCGCGTGCTCGGCGCCGATGTCGGCCGAGGGCGCCATGCCCATGCCGCCCATCAGGCCGGCGCCGAGGTCGGAGAGGATGTCGCCGAACATGTTCTCGGTGACCAGCACGTCGAAGGCCCAGGGCTGGCGCACCATGTTGAGCGCGCAGGCGTCGACGTACATGTGCCGCGCCTCGACCTCGGGATGCAGGGCGGCGCGCTCGTCGAAGACCTTGCGGAAGAAGCCGAAAGAGCGGAAGACGTTGGCCTTGTCGATGCAGGTGACCGAGCGCGGCGCGCCGGCCCCGCCCCTGCCGTCGCGTCGGGCGCGGGCCAGGTCGAAGGCGAAGTCGAACAGCCGCTCGCAGCCCTCGCGGCTGATCGTCAGGGTGTCCTGCGCCACGGCATCGTCGACGACCCGGCCGGTGGTGCGCCCGGCGAAGAGGCCTTCGGTCGACTCGCGGATCAGCACGAAGTCGAGCCGCTCGGCGCGCGGGTCGGCCAGCGGCGCCGGCAGGCCGGGCCAGGTGCGCACCGGCCGGACGCCGGCGAAGAGCGCGAGGCGCTCGCGCAGCTCGAGCTGCGGCGCCAGCTCGCGGCCGTCGGGGCCGCGCACGTCGGGCAGGCCCATGGCGCCGAGCAGCATGGCGTCGGCCGCCTTGGCCGCCTCGAAGCAGGCCTCCGGAAAGGCCTCGCCGGTTTTCGCGAAGAGCGTCGCCCCGGCGTCGAGCTCTTGGTAGTCGAGGCTCAGGCCCTCGACCCGGCCGACGGCGGCGTCCAGCAATTCGAGGCAGGGCGCCATGACCTCCGGGCCGATGCCGTCGCCGCCGAGCACGGCGATGCGGAAGACTCGATCGTTGCGCATGACTCTCCGCGTCCTCAGTCGAGCCGCTGCCAGGCCTGGACCTGCTTGTCTTCGAACCAGCCCGCCGTGGTCCGGTCGAAGTCCTTGAAGTGATCGCTCGCCAGGTGGGCCTGGAAGGCGGCCTCGTCGTCGTAGAGCTCGTAGAGAAAGATCCGGCGCGCGTCCCCGGGGTCGACGCAGACGTCGAACCGATGGCAGCCCGGCTCGCGCTCCAGCGAGTCCCGCGCCTGCTGCCGGACCCGCTCGAGGAAGCGTCCCTTGTCGGCCTCGGTTGCCAGGAAGGTCACGGCGATCACGTACATGTCTTGGAGTCCCTCACGATGGGAAAGCCTCGGCCAGCTCGGCGAGCTGCGCCCGGGTCAGCAGCCGGACCTTCTCGTTGCGCAGCAGCAGGAAGAGCTTGGCGGTCTCCTCCAGCTCCTCGGCGCTGTAGACCGCGGCGTCGAGCGCCTTGCCGGCGACCACCGGGCCGTGGTTGGCGAGCATCATGGCGCGATGCTCCCGGGCCACCGCCCGCACCGCCTCGGCCAGGGCCATGTCGCCGGGCCGGAAGTAGGGCACCAGCGGCAGCTTGCCGACCCGCATGACGTAGTAGGCGGTGATCGGCGGCAGCAGGTCGCTCGGGTCGAGGCCCTCGATGCAGGAGACCGCGACGCTGTGGGTCGCGTGCAGATGGACGACCGACTTGGCCTCCGGGCGCTCCTGATAGACCGCCAGGTGCAGGAAGGCCTCCTTCGAGGGCTGGTCGCCGCTCAGGTGCCGGCCCTCGGCATCGAGCTTGGCGATCCGCGCGGGGTCGAGCCGGCCCATGCAGGAGTTGGTCGGCGTGACCAGCAGGCCGTCGTCGAGCCGCACCGAGATGTTGCCGGAGCTGCCGCAACCGTAACCCCGGTTGAAGAGCGACTCGCCGTGCAGGGCGATCGCCTCGCGCAGGGCGGACTCGCTCACGACAGCACCTCGAAGGCCTCGGCGAAGAAGTTCGGCCCGCCGAAGTTGCCGGACTTCAGGACCAGCGCGATCGGCGGCGGGCCGCCGCTGAAGGTCCAGGGCACGCCGGGCGCGATCTCCGGACCGATCGCCAAGCGCCTTAGACCCAGGGCCGAGACCACCGCGCCCGAGGTCTCGCCGCCGGCGACCACCAGCCGGCGCACGCCGAGCCGGAGCAGGCCCGTGGCGAGCGCCGCCATGGCCCGCTCGACCAGGGCGCCGGCGCGCTCGCGGCCGAGCGCGGCCTGGATCGCCGCGACCTCGTCCGGCGGCGCCGTGGCGTAGAGCAGGATCGGTCCCCCCTCGAGGTGGCCGGCCGCCCAGTCCAGGGCTTCGTCGACGGCCGCTTCGTCCCGGGCCAGCGCCGCCGGGTCCAGCCGGTAGCTCGGCCGCGCCGCGGCCATGGCGGCGACCTGCGCGTTGGTCGCCTGCGAGCAACTGCCCGAGAGCACCGCCGCGGCGCCCTCGACCACCGGCGGCGCCGAGGCGGTCTCGGCCGAGAGGCGGCCCTGGCGGCGGAACAAGGCCGGCAGGCCGGTCGCCAGGCCGGAGCCGCCGACCAGCAGCGGCAGATCGACGGCGCCCTCGGCGATGACCGCCAGGTCGGCCTCGTCGATGGCATCGACGATGGCGAAACGATGCCCGGTCTCGCGCAAGCCGGCGACCGCCTTGGCGACGGCGGCCGCGCCGACCGCCACGCGGTGGTGCGGCACCAGGCCGACCTTGCCCTGGCTCTGCCGGCCGAGCACGCGGACCAGATCGCTGTCGGTCATGGGCGTCAGCGGATGATCGCGCATGCCGGTCTCGGACAGCAGGCGGTCGCCGACGAAGAGATGGCCCTGGTAGACGGTGCGCCCGTTCTCCGGCGCCGCCGGGCAGGCCACGGCGATGTCGCCGCCGAGCGCCGCCAGCAGGGCCTCGGCGACCGGGCCGATGTTGCCGCGGTCGGTGGAATCGAAGGTCGAGCAGATCTTGAAGAAGACCGTCTCGCAGCCCCGGGCGCGCAGCCAGTCCAGCGCCGCCAGCGACTGCGCGACCGCCTCCTGCGCGGCGATGCTGCGAGTCTTCAAGGCGATCACCTGGGCCGCCTCGGGCCCGGCCGCCTCGTCCGGACCGGGCAAGCCGTTGAGCTGCACGCAGGGCATGCCGCGGCGCGTCAGGCTGTTCGCCAGATCGGTGGCGCCCGTGAAGTCGTCGGCGATAGCCCCCAGCAACACCCTCGCAGCCGCTCCCCTCGGCCCTCGTCATGCCCGGCCAAGCCACAGACCCCCCGCGGAGTCGCGGTGCTGGCCAGGCCCGGGATTAATGTATACATTATTTGGCAGGCGCCGTGAAACCGGATTCACCGACGGCGAGCGGAGACCATGGCCGAGCAACAGCCCCCGATCGACAAGGCGACGCCCCTCGGCTTCATCGGCCTGGGCGCCATGGGCCTGCCGATGTGCCGCTGTCTGGCGGCTGAGGGCTACGGCCTTTCGGTCAGCGATCCGGCGGCCGAGGCGCGGCGCCGGGCCGCCGCCATCGAGGGCGTCAGCGTCGCCGGCTCGGCCCAGGATGCCGCCGCGGCCTCGGACCTGCTCTTCACCTGCCTGCCGAACGACGCGGTCCTGCGCGAGGTCTACCTCGGGGACCAGGGCCTGGTCGCGGCGCTGCGGGCCGGCAGCATCACCATCGACTGCTCGACCGTCAGCCCCGGCGTCACCAAGGAGATCCACGATGCCCTGGCCGAGCGCGGGGTCCGGCACCTCGACGCCGCCATGCTCGGCTCGGTGCCGCAGGCCGAAAGCGGCGAGATCGGCTTCGTCGTCGGCGGCCCGGCCAAGGCCTTCGCGCGCGCCGCGCCGCTGCTCGATATCGTCGGCCGCTTCCGCAGCTACGCCGGGCCGAGCGGCGCCGGCAACCGCATCAAGCTGATCCACCAGACGCTGGTCGCCTGCAACGCGGTGGCGGTGGCCGAAGCGGTGGCGCTCTGCCTGAAGAGCGACACCGATCTCGAGACCTTCTACGACGTGGTCTGCAACGGCGGCGGCTTCGCCTACTCCCGCTACTTCGAGAAGCGGATCCCGCGGATGCGCGACGGCAACTTCGACCCGCTCTTCGCCCTCGACTTCATGAAGAAGGATGCCGGCCTGGCCAAGGACCTGGCCGACGCCGTCGGCCTCGACGCCCCCCTGCTGCAAGGCGTCCTCGAGCGATTCCAGCAGGCCAGCGCCGCGGGCTGGGGCGCGGAGGACTTCTCGGCCGTCGCGCACCTCTATGAAGAGGCGATCGGCCGCCGCTTCGGGCCGACCGAAACGGCGTGATGCCGGCCGATCCGCAAAGCCCTCAGGTCACGCTCGAGGAGATCGACTTCTTCGGCGCCGGCCTGAGGCGGCCCGAATGCGTCCTGACGACCCGCGCCGGGCCGCTCTTCGTCTCGGACTGGGACGGCGGCGTCGCCCGCCTCGCCCCGGACGGTGCGGTCACGCGCTTTCTCGAGCCGGAGGGCTGGCTGCGGCCCAACGGCATCGGTCTCCGGCCCGACGGCTCCTTCCTCGTCGCCCACCTGGGACAGGACGAGGGCGGCCTGTTCCACCTGCTGCGCGACGGCAGCCTGCGGCCGCTGCTGCTGGAGATCGACGGCGCGCCGCTGCCGCCCAGCAACTACCCGCTGGAAGACGAGGCCGGGCGGATCTGGCTGACCGTCAGCACGCGCCACCAGCCGCGCGACCTGGCCTACCGGGGCGACGTCGCCGACGGCTTCATCGTGCTGCTCGACGAGCGCGGCGCGCGCATCGCCGCCGAGGGTCTCGGCTACACCAACGAGGTCCGCCTCTCGCCGGACGGCGACTGGCTCTACGTCAACGAGACCTTCGCGCGGCGCCTGTCGCGCTTCCGCCTGGCGGCCGACGGCACTCTATCGGGCAAGGAGACGGTCTGCGAGTTCGGCCCCGGCAGCTTCCCCGACGGCATGGCCTTCGACAGCGAAGGCGCGGTCTGGGTCACCTGCATCATCAGCAACCGGGTGATCCGCGTGCTGCCGGACGGCCGCCAGGAGCTGATCCTGGAGGATTGCGACCCGGCCCACCTCGACTGGGTCGAGGCGGCCTATCGCGACGGCGGCCTCGGCCGGCCGCATCTCGACAAGATCGTCAGCCGCCGCCTGCGCAACATCTCGAGCCTGGCCTTCGGCGGCCCGGACCTGAAGACCGTCACCCTCGGCTGCCTGCTCGGCGATTCAGTGGCCCGCTTCCGCTCGCCGGTGGCCGGGCTGCCGCCGCCCTACTGGGATTTCGCGGCATGAGCAGCAGCGCCGCGAAGAGCCAGAAGCCCTCGCGCAGCGAGCTCGCCTACGGCGAGATCAAGCGCCGCATCATGGGCAACATCTATCCGCCGGGCCTGCAGGTGCTCGAGCAGGAGCTGGCCGCCCAGCTCGGCATGAGCCGGACGCCGGTCCGCGAGGCCCTGATCCGTCTGGAGAAGGAGGGCCTGGTCGAGATCACCCCGCGGCGCGGCATGCGCGTGGTGCCGGTCGCGCCGGACGACATGGCCGATATCTACGACGTGCTGACCTGCCTGGAGGCCCGGGCGGCGCAGCGCCTGGCCGAGAGCAAGCCGGCGCCCGAGGCCATCGCGCCGCTGATCGAGGCGGTCGACGAGATGGACAAGGCGCTCGACGCCCACGACCTCGACGGCTGGGCCGAGGCCGACGAGCGCTTCCATCGCCTCCTGCTCCGCATGTCCGGCAACAGCCGCCTGGCGAACATGGCCTTCACGGTCTTCGACCAGGCGCACCGCGCGCGCATGGTGACCCTGCGCATGCGCCCCCTGCCCCGGCGCTCGAGCGAAGACCACCGCCAGGTGCTCGACGCCATCCTCGCCGGCAAGCCCGAGGCCGCCTACAAGGCCCACTTCAAGCACCGCCAGGACGCCATGAAGCTGCTGATCGGGATTCTGGAGCGCTACAAGCTCGATGCCGTCTAGCAGGCTGCTGAAATCGTGTCGGCGGCCAGCCTCACCCTTCGTCAGGCTCAGGGTGAGGCCGAGCATTTTCAGTCGTTTCACCTCATCCTGAGCTTGACGAAGGATGACCGTGGTCAAGCACTCCGGACCTTTTCAGCAGCCTGCTGGGGGCCGCGCCCTACTCCTTCACCGCCCCCGTCATCGACGAGACGTAGTGCTCGACGAAGAAGGAGTAGAGGATCGCCACCGGTAGCGAGCCGAAGAGCGCGCCGGCCATCAGGCCGCCCCAGTCGTAGACGTCGAAGGAGATCAGCTCGGTGACGATGCCGACCGGCACGGTCTTGTTCTCGGCCGAGGAGATGAAGGTCAGGGCGTAGATGAACTCGTTCCAGGACAGGGTGAAGGCGAATATGCCGGCGGAGATCAGCCCCGGCACGGCCAGCGGCAAGACGATCTTGGTCAGGATCTGCAGCCGCGTGGCGCCGTCGACCAGGGCGCATTCCTCCAGCTCGTAGGGGATCGAGCGGAAGTAGCCCATCAGCAGCCAGGTGCAGAAGGGGATCAGGATCGTCGGGTAGGTCAGGATCAGGGCCAGGTTGGTATCGAAGATGTCGAGGGCGTAGACCATCTTGGCGAGCGGGATGAAGAGGATGCTCGGCGGCACCAGGTAGGCCAGGAAGATCGCCATGCCGACATAGCGCGAGCCCTTGTAGCGCAGCCGCTCGATGGCGTAGGCGGCGCAGACCGCGCAGAACAGCGACAGGAAGGTCGAGACCACCGTCACCAGCATGGTGTTCCACATCCAGGCCGGATACTCGGTCTCGAAGAACAGCCGCCGGATGTTGTCCAGGGTCGGCTCCCAGACCCACATGCCGGCGAGGCCCTTGTAGGCGTGCAGCTCCTCGTTGGTCTTGAAGGCGCAGATCGCCATCCAATAGAAGGGGAAGAGCAGCACGAAGACGAAGATGAAGAGCGGCAGATAGACCACCACGACCTTGCGGGGCAGGTTCTCCAGGTAGTCCATGCCGCTGCGGTGGTCGTCCGCCTTCCGCCGTCTAATCATCGCGGCCTCCCTGTTGCCACTTGCGGCGCTGCAGGCCGAAGTAGGAGAAGAGGATCGCCGCCAGCAGGAAGGGAATCATGGCGGTGGCGATGGCCGCCCCCTCGCCCAGCGAGCCGCCGACGATCGCGCGCTGATAGGACAGGGTCGCCATCAGGTGCGTGGCGTTGATCGGCCCGCCCCTGGTCATGACCCAGATGAGCTGGAAGTCGGTGAAGGTGAAGAGCACCGAGAAGGTCATGACGACGGCGATGATCGGCGTCAGCAAGGGCAGCGTGATGTGCCGGAAGCGCTGCCACTCGCTGGCGCCGTCGATGGTCGCCGCCTCGTAGAGCGACGGCGAGATGGTCTGCAGGCCGGCCAGCAGGGTGATCGCGACGAAGGGGATGCCGCGCCAGATGTTGGCGGCGATGACCGACCAGCGCGCGTTCCAGGGATCGCCCAGGAAGTCGATGGTCTCGTCCATCAGGCCCAGCTCGATCAGGATCCAGGAGATCACCGAATCCTGGGAGTCGTAGATCCACCAGAAGGCCAGGGCCGAGAGCACGGTCGGCACGATGAAGGGCATCAGGACGATGGCCCGCAGGAAGGCCTTGAACGGCAGGTGGTGGTTGAGCAGCATCGCGAGCCAGAGCCCGAGCACGAACTTGATGATGCTGGCGACCACCGTGTAGAGGAAGGTGTTGAACACCGAGAGCCAGAAGACCGAGTCCTCGAACAGCCAGCCGTAGTTCTCCAAGCCGACGAAGGCGCCGCCGCGGCCGACCTTCTCGTCGGTCAGGCTGATCCAGACGCCGTAGCCGAGCGGGAAGGTCAGGAAGGTCAGTAGCAGCGCCGCCGCCGGCAGCATGAACAGCAGGCCGAGGAAGGTCCGGTTGTGCAGCAGCCGCTTCCGCCAGTCGACCTGCTGGACCTCCCGGCCCGATGCGCTGAGGACGGCCATGCTCAGACGGTCTCGCCCGGCAAGAATTGCGACTGCGGTGATCGTCGACTGCCTTCCAACCCCACAAATACCGTCACCCTCGGGCTTGACCCGAGGGTCCATCGAGGTCCGAGACCGGGACCGCGATGGATTGCCGGGAGCGCGAAGCGCTCGGGCTCAGCCCGCCCGGCAATGACAGTGAGGTGGCTGGGAAGTTCGTGCACCCGATCTAACAGCCATTTCATTGCAAACCGAAAAAAGCGCACAGCGGGGCGGCGGGCCGTGGCCGCGCCGCCCCGGTCGTTGCGCGTCAGCTCCTGTAGTAGCGCTCGGCGCGCTTCTGGGCGTCGGCCGCCGCCTCTTCCGGCGTCTTGGTGCCCAGGGCCGCCTCGGCGACCATGTTGACCACCACGAAGTCGGCGAAGACGCTGGAGGCCGCGTTGCCCAGCGAGCCCGAGTGGCTGTAGGGCACGGTGCGGTCGACCGTGTCGCGGAAGGCCTTGCGCTTCGGGTCCTCGGTCCAGACCGGATGGTCGTCGTAGGCCCGCAGCGGGTGCGACAGGTAGCCGACCGAGCCTTGCAGGTGCTGGTTGAACTGCGGCGCCTCCATCATCCAGGCGATGAAGGCCTTGGCGGCCATCGGGTTGGGCGAGTGCTTGTAGACCATCATCGGGAACTGGACGTGGAACTCCATCGGCTTGCCGACCGGGCCGACCGGCCAGTAGGCGTGGTCCATGTCCTCGGAGATGTTGGTCATGTTCTCGCGCTGGGCGGCCGCGTAGATCGAGATGCCGTTGTTGGTCAGGTGGCATTCGCCTTGCAGGAAGGCCTTGTTGTTGTGGCCGTCCAGCCAGGAAGCGCAGCCGGGCAGGAAATGCTGGGCCATGGCGTTGACGTACTTCAGGCCCTCGATGGTCTCCTTGCTGTTGATGACGACGTTGTCGTCCTCGTCGACCATCCGGCCGCCGTGCGACCAGAGGATCCAGTGGGTCCAGCAGTTGCCGTCGCCGCTGGCGTTGCCGAGCGCGAAGCCGCCCGGCGTGCCGTTCTTCTTCAGCCCGGCCATCAGCTTCAGGAAGCCGTCCGTGTCGCCCGGGAAGCTGTCGAAGCCGGCCGCCTTCATCGAGGAGACCCGGTAGTTGGGGAAATTGCCGCTGAAGAAGTAGGGGATCGAGATCCAGGAATCGCCGCGCTTGGAGTAGAACTCGGCGATCGGGTACCAGCCGCCGTACTTGCCGCCGAGATAGTCGGCGACGTCGTTCATCTCGACCAGGCTGTCGGGATAGAGATGCGGGTCGGCGTGGATCGTCCAGATGATGTCGGGGCCCTTGCCGATGCTGGCAGCGACGGCGGCCTTCGGGCGCAGATCCTCGAAGCCCTCGTTGTCGATGCGCACCGCGACGCCGGTCGCCTTGGAGAAAGCGTCGACCAGGGCCATGAAGGCCTCGTCCTCGGATTTGACGAAGTGCTTCCAGCGCAGCAGGCGGATGCTGGCGTCTTTCTCGGGTGTGAAGGGACTGTCCGCAGCCCAGGCTTGGGCCGCCTGTAGCAAGGCGGGACCGGCGACCACGCCGGCGGCGGCTCCTGCCGAAGATTTCAGAATGTCACGTCTCGTGAAGATCTTCATGGCTGTCTCCTCCCAGTTTCCTTTTGTGTTTCGCTCCATTCGCATCGAGACATCAAGTCGCTGAGCGGGCCGCCGCTAGTTGAGGCGCCGGCCGCTTTCGGCGTCGAAGACGTGGACCTCCTGGGCCACGGGGTCCAGGCGGATCGGCTGGCCCGGCTTGAAGTGGTGGCGCTCGCGGAACAAGACCTGCACCTCGCCGCCGGCCAGGTCGCAGACCACCAGGGTCTCCGCGCCGGTCGGCTCGACCACGGCGACCTTGGATTGGACACCGGCCGAGTCGCCGGTCAGGGCGAAGTGCTCCGGCCTGAGTCCGTAGATGATCGGCTGGCCGTCGCGGGCCTGCGCGGTCGGCGGCATGGGCAGCAGCGTGCCGTCTCCCGCCTGCAGCCGCGCGGCGCCGTTCTTCACCTGCACCCGGCCCTCGATCATGTTCATCGCCGGCGAGCCGATGAAGGTGGCGACGAAGGTGTTCTCCGGCCGGTCGTAGACCTCCAGGGGCGGCCCGGCCTGCTCGACGTTGCCGTCGCGCATGACGACGATCTTGTCGGCCATGGTCATGGCCTCGATCTGGTCGTGGGTGACGTAGACCGAGGTGCTGCGCAGGCGCTGGTGCAGCTCCTTGATCTCGGTGCGCATCTGCACGCGCAGCTTGGCGTCGAGGTTGGACAGCGGCTCGTCGAACAGAAAGACTTGCGGATCGCGCACGATCGCCCGGCCCATGGCGACGCGCTGGCGCTGGCCACCGGAAAGCTGCCGCGGGTAGCGGTCGAGCAGCTCGTCGAGATTGAGCACCGCCGCCGCCTCGCGGACCCGCCGGTCGATCTCGCCGTTGGCCACCTTGGCGAGCTTCAGGCTGAAGGCCATGTTGTCGTAGACCTTCATGTGCGGATAGAGCGCGTAGTTCTGGAATACCATGGCGATGTCCCGCTCCTTCGGCGGCACCAGGTTGACCACCCGGCCGTCGATGGAGATCTCGCCGGCCGTGATCTCCTCGAGACCGGCGATCATCCGCAGGAGAGTCGATTTGCCACAGCCCGACGGTCCGACGAGCACCACGAAGGCCTCGTTGGGAATGTCGATGTCGACACCGTGGAGAACCTCGGTCGACCCGAACGACTTGCGGGCGCCGCGGATCTCGACTGACGCCATGTCCTCCCTCTCGCGCTCTCCGGCCTTATGCGGCCGGCTTGTCTGCTTCGAGAATTAACGTATACGTTATTCGGAATTGCGCCGGCCGTCTAGTCCCTCTTGCGAAGGGCTCGGCGGCCGGCTCCCAGGGAGTGCCGTCCCGCCATGCCCAAGGCCCTGCTGGTCGTCCAGAAGAACGACCATTCCCTCGGCTTCTACGAGCCGCAGAGCGGCGAGCCGCTGGGGCGCGTGGCGCTGGATCCCTACCCGCACGAGCTCGCCGTCTCGGCCGACGGCCGCCGGGCCTACTGCTGCCACTTCGGCGTCGCCCTCGCCGAGGACGAGGGCCCGGGCGGCCACACGGTCTCGGTCGTCGACGTCGCCGCCCGCCGGCGCGTCGGCACGCTGGACTGCGGTGCCTTCCGCCGGCCCCACGGCATCGCCCTCGACGGCGCCGGCCGGCTCTACGTGCTCAGCGAGGGCGCCAGCCGCCTGCTCGTCGCCGAGGACCCGGCGCAGGGCCGCTTCGACCGCGACCTGCCGACCGGCGGCCGCGGCTCGCACTGGGTCACCGTCACCGCCGACGGCCGCCTCGCCTTCGTCAGCAACATGGGCTCGGACAGCCTGAGCGTGCTGTTTCCGCAGGAGCCGGCCCGAGCCCCGGTGACGATCCCGGTCGGCCGGCGCCCCGAGGGCTCCCTGCTCGACGCGGCGGAGAAACGGCTCTACCTGGTCAACCGCGAGAGCGCCGAGATCTCGGTGATCGACGTCGACAGGCTGGCAGCGCTGGCGCCCATCGCCACGCCGCCGGGCCCGGTGCGGATCTGCGGCGATGCGCAGGGCTGGCTCCTGGTGCCGCTCTACCACGCCAAGGCCCTGGCCATCGTCGATCCGGACCGGCCCGGAGAGCAGACGCAGGTCGCGCTGCCCGAGGCGCCGGTGGCAATCTCCTACGATGCGGCGCTCGGCTGGGCCTTCGTCAGCACGCTGGCCGACAGGATCTGGGTCGTCGACGTCGCCGCCGGGCGGCGGCTGCATGCCATCGCCACGGCCGCGGGCCCGGACCCGAGCGCCACGGTGATGCTAGAGTCCTGAAACGGCAGTGGGAGGCGGAAGCGATGCTGAAGGTCTGGGGCCGGAATAACTCCGTGAACGTGCAGAAGGTCATGTGGTGCGTCGCCGAGCTCGGCCTGGCGCACGAGCGGATCGAGGCCGGCGGGCGGTTCGGCAAGAACGACGAGGACTGGTACCGGGCCATGGACCCCAACGGCCGGGTGCCGGTGGTCGACGACGACGGCTTCACGCTTTGGGAATCCAACGCCATCGTGCGCTATCTCTCGGCCCGCTACGGCCTGGGGTCGCTCTGTCCGAAGACGGAGCGCTCCCGGGCCGACGCCGACCGCTGGATGGACTGGGCGACCACGACGCTGCTGCCGCCGATCGGCATCTGCTTCTGGAACCTGATCCGCACGCCCGAGACCGAGCGCGACATGGCCGCCGTCGAGGCGGCGGCCCGGCAGGCCGGCGAGATCTACGAGGTCCTCGACCGGCACCTGGCCGAGCGCCAGACCATGCTCGGCAAGGCGCTGACCATGGCCGACATCCCGGTCGGCTGCCTGACCTATCGCTGGTACGGCCTGCCCCTGGCCCATGCCGAGCGGCCGAACGTGCGGGCCTGGTACGAGCGCCTGAGCGAGCGCCCCGCCTTCCGCGATCAGGTGATGATCCCCTTGACCTGAAGCACGGCTGTCCGCTTGAGGGCTGAAGACTGTTCTTTGTCCGCTTCGCGGACGCCCCCCTCCCTATCCCTCCCCCTCGCGTGGGGAGGGAATTGTTCTTTCGCACCAGCATGTTGAGCCTCCCCCCTTGAGGGGGAGGCCGGCGGGTAGCGCCGGGAGGGGGGCTGGCGCGGGAGCGCCGAAAGGCTGTCGTCTATCTGCGAGACCGTATTTGCCGGAAGGACCAATAGGCCGGTCGTGCCAGCGCCTTGCGCTCGAAGCTCGGCAGCTCCTCCGGAATGCAGTGAACCTGAAGAACGAAAGGGGCGACGCGCGGCCGCCTCGCTAGCGGGCGCGCACCTTGGCGACCATGGCCTCGATCCCGGTCAGCAGGTGCTGGCCGACCTCGCCGCCGCTGCCCTGGATCTTCTGGGAGATCACGACCCGGATGGCGTCGGCGTGGATCTCGATCGCCTTGAGGTCGTTGGCCGTCGGGTCATCCAGCTCGGCGACGAACTCGCAGAGCGAGTTGCCGATGGTCGTGATCAGCTCGAAGCCGAAGGTGCCCGCCTGGCCGGTGATCTCATGGCTGATGTGCGAGAGCGTGCGCAAGGCCCCGCCGCGCTCCTCCGGCGCGCCCTTGCGGATCGAGTCGACGGCCTTCTCGAGGATGGCAAGCTCGGACTTGACCCGCTCCAGGTACTCGCCCTTGAGGGCGGAGACCATGGCCTGGGCCTGTTCCTCGACCGTGGTGAGATCGACGCCCCGGCCCTTGACCGCCTTCGACTTGATGAAGTCCGGCGGCTGGATGAAATGGCAGGCCCCGGCCTTGCCACGCTCACCCTTCTTGGCGGTCGGCGCGGCCATGGCTCAGGCGCTCGCGCGCCGCGGCGGCTCGTCGGCGTCGTCGTCGACGCCGATGAACAGGAGATCGCCATCGTCGGCGGCGGCCGCAGCGACCGCGGCCCCCTCGGGCTTGTCCTGCGCCGGGTCCTCCGCCCGCCGGCCCTCGCCCTCGAAGGGCCGGTCCTTGACCCGCCGGTCCGGTCCGAAATAGTCCCCGGTGCGCACGAAGGTCCGATCGCTTTCGTAGAGCGCGACGATGCAGTTGAAGAGCCGCCGTGCCGACAAGGGCTTGACCAGGACCGCGTCGGCCCCCGCCCAGAAGCGCGCGCGATGGACGACCTCTTTGCTCGCGTGGGCCGTCACCAGAACGATCGGCACGAAGCTGTATTTGTCGGAATCGGAGTCCCGGATCTGGCGGATCAGGTCCAGGCCGCTGATCGGCTGCATGACCTGGTCGACGATCAGCACGTCGGGCTGCCACTGCTTCATGATCTCGAGCGCGTTCGTGCCCTTGGACATGCAGAACACCGTCTTGACGCCCATCGTGTCGAGCAGGGACTTGATGACGGACAAGGTGAAACGGTTGTCGTCTATGGCCAAGACTCGCAGCTTCTCGAAGTCGTAAGCGGTCATCTCGGCAGGCTTCGCGGTAAACGGGCAGCGATGCCGACGATTCGACGCCAGAAGCCTTAAAACTTAGTGAAAGCGTTTTACTATTGTCGTCTAGGTCAAGTCGCCTATAGACATCGCGCGAGGTCGCTAGCTGTGTCGTCGTGCCGCGGGCGCCTGGAGCGGATTCAGAGCGCGACGCCGCCGTCGACGATCAGCGTGGTGCCGGTGGTGAAAGCCGCGGCATCGCTGGCCAGATAGGCCACCGCCGCGGCGACCTCCTCGGGCGTGCCGAGCCGGCCCATGGGCTGGCGGGCGATGAAGGCCTTGCGGGCCGCCGCCGGGTCCTCGAAGGAGGCGATGCGCTGCTCCAGCGAGGGCGATTCGACCGTGCCGGGACAGACCGCGTTGCAGCGCACGCCGCCCTTGATGGTGTCAGCCGCCACCGCCTTGGTCAGGCCGATGACCGCGGCCTTGCTGGCGCCGTAGGCGCAGCGGCTCGGCAGCCCGCGGATCGAGGAGGCGACCGAGGCGATGTTGATGATCGAGCCCGAGCCGGCCTCCAGCATGGCCGGCAGGAAGGCGCGGATCATGCGGTACATCGACTTGACGTTGAGGTCGAAGGAGAAGTCCCAGTCCATCTCCTCGCAGTCGAGGATCGAGCCCTGGTGCACGAAGCCCGCGACGTTGACCAGGATGTCGAAATCGCTGTCCATGGCGGCCAGGGCCGCGATGGCCTCGCCGTCGGTGACGTCCAGGGCCGCCGTGTCCAGCGAGCCGCCGTGCATCGGCAGCTCGGCGAGCTTGGAGCGGTTGGTGTCGGTGGCGAGCACGTGCGCGCCCTCACGGACCAGGGCCATGGTCGAGGCCAGTCCGATGCCCTGCGCCGCCCCGGTCACCAGGGCGCGCTTGCCGACGAGAGACTCCGCCATCCGCCGCGGCCCTAGATCGACTGGCTCTGCGGCAGGATCATCAGCCGCGGCGTGGCGATGTGGTCGGGCTGCTCCAAGGCGTAGACGATCATCTCCGCGACCTCCTCCGGCATCAGCGGCTCCGCGACGTCCTGCGCGACCTCCGGCCGGTCCGCATGATCGCGGTGCAGGTCGGTGATGACCAGCCCCGGCTCGACGCAGGTCACCTTGATCGGCGTGCCGGCAAGCTCCAGGCGCAGGGCTTCGGAGAGCGCCTCGACGGCATACTTGGTCCCGGCGTAGGCGCCGGCATAGGGCCGCACCTTGAAGCCGAGGACCGAGGAGGTGTTGACCAGATGCCCGCGGCCCACGTCGCGGAAGTGCTTCACGGCCAGATAGGCCATGCGAAAGGCCGCCTCGACGTTGACCCGGGCCATCCCACAGACCTGCTCGACGTCGACGGACTCGATCGGCCCGTTGTGGTTCTGCCCGGCGTTGTTGACGACGATGTCGAGGCGGCCGTGGCGCTCCAGGGCCAGCTCGAGCAGCCGGCCCGGCATGTCCGGCTCGGCGATGTCTCCGGCCAGGTAGAGCGCGTCGGGCAGGACCTCGCAGTGCTGCTCCAGCACATCGGCGCGCCGGCCGCCGAGCACCAGCTTGACGCCGCGCCGCGACAGGGCGCAGGCGACGCGGAAGCCGATGCCGCTGGTCGCGCCCGTGATCACCGCCGCCCGGCCTTCGAGACTCATCGCGTCAGCTCCTTGTCCTTGGCGGCGCCATGGGGCAGCGCCCCGAGCGGCGCATCGACGAAGGCCAGGATGGCCGGGTCGAGATCGCGCTCGGGCACCGGGTCCGGCTTGAAGTGGCCGTAGCGGTCGCGGCCGCGGACCAGGGTGGCGCTGTCCATCTCGCCGCGCTGGCGGACATGGGGCGCGACGTAGCGGATCGCGTAGCCCATGCGCCGGCCCGCGCTGCGGTTCGGCTGCGAGCCGTGCAGCAGGTTGATGTGGTGCAGCGACATCTCGCCGGCCTCGAGCAGGATCTCGACCGCCGCCGCCTCGTCGACCGCCTCGGCCAGCTCCTCGTGGGTGAAGAGCATGTTGGCGCTGCCGGCCGGCGAGGCCTCGTGCGCCATCGCCGGCCCTCGGTGCGTGCCGGGGACGACGCGCATGGCGCCGTTCTCCCGGGTGCTCGGCAGCAGCGCGATCCAGACCGAGACGACGTCGTGGGGCTCCATGCCCCAATAGTAGGAGTCCTGGTGCCAGGCGACGAATGCGGGATCGCCCGGATCCTTGACGAAAAGGCTGGAGCCCCAGCAGAGGATGTCGGGCCCCAGGACGCCCTCCACCGCGTCGAGCAGGATCGGCTCGGCGACCAGCGCGTAGAGCGCGGTCAGCTTCAGGTGGCCCTTGTTGCGGATCACCTGCCCGGCCTGCTGGCCGGTCTCCGCCTCGAAGGCCTCGAGGCGGCGCACCAGACCGGCCGCGCGGGCCGCGCCGATCGACGGCAAGGGCGCCAAATAGCCGTCGCGTTGGTAGCGCTCGACCTGCGCGTCGCTCAGCGAGGCCGGCATGTCACTGTGCGGCCCGCAAGGGTCGGTCCCTCAGCAGGTCGGCGTTGACGCAGTTGCGCAGCCGGCCTTCGCGCAGATAGAGCAGCAGGGTCTCGGTCGAGAGGCGGCGGGCGTCGGCCTGGCTCTCCGGCGAGTACCAGGCGGCATGCGGGCTGATCAGCAGGCGGCCGCGCAGCCAGTCGGGCTGCGCCGCGTAGTCGCGCAGCAAGGGCGTCTCGGGGTCCGGCGGCTCCTGCGGCAGCACGTCGAGGCCGGCGGCGGCGATCCAGCCCTCGCGCAGGGCCTCGTGGAGCGCCGCCGGATCGACCACGGCGCCGCGCGCGGTGGTGATCAGCATGGCGCTCGGCTTCATGGCGCGCAGCAGATCGCGATCGACCAGGCCGCGCGTCTCCGGCGTCAGAGGCACGTGGAGACTGAGCACGTCCGCCTCGGCGACCAGGTCGGCCAGGGTCTTGTGGCGGCGGACGCCCAGGGCCAGCTCCTGGCCCGACGGCAGGTAGGGGTCGTAGGCCGCCACGTCGAGGCCGAAGGCCTTGGCGCGCAGCGCGGTGGCGGTGCCGATCCGGCCGAGGCCGAGAACGCCGAAGCAGGCGCCACGCAGGCGCTTGACCCGGTCGGCATGGCGGAAGTTGAAGCCGCCGCGCGGCTCCTCGACGATCGCCTGGTGATAGACGATCAGGCCGCGCTTCAGGGCGAGCATCAGCGCGATGGCGTGGTCGGCGACCTCCGCCGTGCCGTAGTCCGGCGTGTTGCAGACCGGGATGCCGGCCGCCGCCGCGGCCTCCAGGTCGATGTGGTCGAAGCCGACGCCGGCGCGCGAGACGATGCGGCAGTTGCGCGCCTGGCCGAGCAGCCCGGCATCGATCGGCATCTCGTTCCAGACCAGCAGGCCGTCGCAGCGCGCCAGCAGGTCGGCCGGCAGGCCGCTACGCTCGCGCTCGCGGAAGATCGCGAACTCGACGTCGGGCCCGGCCATGGCGCGCTCGAGCTCGGCGTCGTCGGCGTAGCGCGCGTCGGGAGTCAGCACCAGCAGGCGCTCGGACAAGGAACGGCCCTCCGGCTCAGTGGTTCTCGCGCGGCACCGGCGCGCCGCTGCTGCCGACCAGGAAGTCGAGGTCGCAGCCGAGGTCGGCCTGGTTGACGTGCCGGTGGTAGAGCTGCGCCCAGCCGCGCGCCGAGGGCGGCGGCGGGGCGCTCCAGGCGTCGCGGCGGCGGGCCAGCTCCTCCTCGCCGACGTCGAGCTGCAGGCTGCGGCCCTCGACGTCGAGAGCAATCATGTCGCCGTCCTGCACCAGGGCCAGGGGCCCGCCGGCCGCCGCCTCCGGCGTGACGTGCAGGACCACGGTGCCGTAGGCCGTGCCGCTCATGCGCGCGTCGGAGATCCGCACCATGTCGGTGACGCCCTGCTTCAGGATCTTCTGCGGCAGCGCCATGTTGCCGACCTCGGCCATGCCCGGGTAGCCCTTGGGGCCGCAGTTCTTCAGGACCATGACGCAGCTCGGGTCGATGTCCAGGTCGGGATCGTCGACCCGCGCCCGGTAGTGGTCGATGTCCTCGAAGACCACGGCCCGGCCGCGGTGCGTCATCAGCTCCGGCGAGGCCGCCGAGGGCTTGAGCACGGCGCCGCTCGGCGCCAGGTTGCCGCGCAGCACGGCGATGCCGCCGTGCGGCTTGAAAGGCTGGTCGAAGGCGTGGATCACCTCGCGCTCGTAGCAGGGCGCGTCGGCCACGTTGTCCCAGATCGCCCGGCCGTTGACGGTCATCGCGCCCTTGTCGAGCAGCCCCTGCTCGCCCAGCTCGCGCAGCACGGCCGGCAGGCCGCCGGCGTAGTAGAAGTCCTCCATCAGGTATTGGCCCGAGGGCATGAGGTTGACCAGGCAGGGCACGTTGCGGCCGAGCCGGTCCCAGTCGTCGAGCGTGAAGTGCACGCCCATGCGCCCGGCCAGGGCGAGCAGGTGGATCACCGCGTTGGTCGAGCCGCCGATCGCGCCGTTGGCCCTGACGGCGTTCTCGAAGGCGCCGCGGGTCAGCACCTTGGACATGCGCAGGTCCTCCTCGACCATCTCGACGATGCGCCGGCCGACCAGATGGGCCAGCGTGTTGCGTCGGGAGTCGGCGGCCGGGATCGCGGCGTTGGTCGGCAGGCCCATGCCCAGGGCCTCGACCATGCTGGCCATGGTCGAGGCGGTGCCCATGGTCATGCAGTGGCCGATCGAGCGCGACATGGAGGCCTCGGCGTCCATGAAGTCCTGCATGGACATCTCGCCGGCCTTGACCATGGCGTCGAACTTCCAGACGTGGGTGCCCGAGCCGATCTGCTCGCCGCGATAGCGGCCGTTCAGCATCGGCCCGCCGGACAGCGCGATGGCCGGCAGGTCGCAGCTCGCCGCGCCCATCAGCAGCGCCGGCGTGGTCTTGTCGCAGCCGACCAGCAGCACCACGCCGTCGATCGGGTTGGCGCGGATCGACTCCTCGACGTCCATGCTGGCCAGGTTGCGGAACATCATGGTGGTCGGCCGCATCAGGGTCTCGCCCAGCGACATGACCGGGAACTCCAGCGGGAAGCCGCCGGCCTCGTAGACGCCGCGCTTGACCCGCTCAGCGATGACCCGGAAGTGGGCGTTGCAGGGCGTCAGCTCGGACCAGGTGTTGCAGATGCCGATCACCGGCCGGCCGTCGAAGAGGTGCTGCGGCAAGCCCTGGTTCTTCATCCAGGAGCGATGCGCGAAGCCGTCCTTGTCGGCCTTGCCGAACCACTCCGTGCTGCGCCGCTTCCTTCCCTCGTCCGGCATGCCTGGATTCCTCCGCATACTTCTGTCGGTTATAACGATTGGATCGGTCGCACTGACAACGCCCGACTGATTCGAAGTCTAGGTCTCCACGCTAGAGCCCGCCATGACATTTGCGAAGAGGTTCAGTATCGGCTGCGTGATGCAGAGCCAAACCGGGCACAGCGCGCCGAGGACCAGCCGCCCCGGTCGGGCAGGCAGAGGCAATGACGATGGGGACGGTTGTGCTTGGGGCCGGCGAGACGGTCTTCGCGCTTAGCCAAAGGCGCCGCCGCTCCAATCGAGCGCACTCGTTGGCCTATCTCGCCCAGCCTTCGGGCGGTTTCTCGCATGGCTAACCGACCTATGGGACCCATCCCAGTTTCCGTTCTCCGGTTCGCCACTATATTTATTAGTAATTGTATTTCTTTATCATCAAACGTTATAAAAGTCGTTGAAAACTACCTTCGGCCTCCTGGGGGACATAAGCCATGCGCGATGAAATCGTTTCTCCCTCATTGCTGACCGCATATGAGGATTGGACGTCGCAGGAATTGGAAGAAGTTGCCCGGATGCTGGGTCCACTTGGCATCGTCGGCGAGGACTTGGCGAGTGCTCGCCCTGCCCGATCGGTCGTGTTTGTCCGGTGCGACAACGACAAGGATTTTGCGCCATTGGAGCAGCAAGGCGTGGTGGTGAATTCCCCAGCTGGGGAGGTCCGAACAGCCATTCTGCCGTTGGAGGCACTGCCCTATCTGAGTGAGGAGCCAGGCATCCAAGAGATCCTCGGCTCGCACCAACTACGTCCATTGATGGATATCGTCCCGTCGCAGATCGACATGCCCACATACCAGCAGAATCATGGTCCAAGCGTTGGCAAGGACGTTGTTGTCGGCATCGTCGACAGCGGCATTGACCCGGCCCATACCGCTTTCGCAAACCGGATCTCTCGGATTTGGGATCAGACAATACCCGGTGGACCGGGCGTCCCTGAGGGTGCCTACGGACAGGAGTTCACGGCGGGGCATCTAGCCGGATCGGCCGATGCCAACGGACACGGCACGCACGTCGCCGGTATCGCTGCCGGCGCCCATCCCCAGTTCGCCGGAATCGCTCCGGGTGCAACGCTGGTCGTTGTCAAAACCGACATGAACAACGCGCATGTCGCGGACGGAGTCCGCTATGTCTTTCGCGTTGCAAAGGACCTAGAGCTGCCTGCCGTTGTGAACCTCAGTCTCGGTGGCCACTCCGATGCCCACGACGGCAGCGACGGCCTGTCCTCGATCATCGACAACGAGAGCGGCCCCGGGAGAATTGTCTGCTGTGCGGCAGGCAACGAGGGTAACGACGACATACACGCCGAAGCGCAGATTGCCGTCGGCCAAACCGAGACGATCGAGTTTCGTGTGCCTTCCGGCACCCGCAAAGCGATCGTCAACGCTTGGTATTCGGGTCAGACTTCCGCCGAGATCGCCGTGTCAGCGCCCAGCGGGCTGCAGACTCCCTTTCGTGGGATCATGCAAGGCGGCACTCAACTGGCGACCTTCTTTCTGGGAACCGACAGGGTAAGGCTCCTCACGCCCGGCCCGAACGCTGCAAACGGCGATCACAATGCCGTGGTGGTAATCGATGGCGGTCCGCCAACGCTCACCGCAGCGGCCGGCACTTGGAGACTCCACGTGCGGGGCGTCGCCGGGCCCGACAGCGAGCTCCATGCTTGGGCGCTCGACAACAACCGGTTCAGCGACGTCACCTTCCGGGGGAGAGCTGCAACAGATCGCCTGAAGATTGGCTCCCCAGGCTGCGCGGCAGAAGCCATTACCGTGGCCTCCTACACATCTCGCAGCAACTGGACCGACATCAACGGAGACGCGCGCGGCACCAGCCTCCCGCTCAACACGATATCGGACTTCTCCAGCGAAGGTCCGCTGCGTGACTTGGCCCGGAAACCGGACCTCGCTGCGCCAGGGGCTTTCGTCGTGGCGCCCTTCTCGTCGGCCGCTTCTGTCTCGGACAGCATGAAGATTACGGCAGATTTTCGGGTCAACGCCGGAACGAGCATGGCCTGCCCCGTGGTCACCGGTTTGGTGGCCCTGATGCTGGAGCGGAACCGTCATCTGACGCCGGCTCAGGCCAAGCAGGACCTTCAGGCCGTATCGGCCATTCCTGGCCAAGCGGCTGGCGCATTTGACCCGAAATGGGGTTATGGATTGATCAATGCAGGCAACCTATAATGGCTGATGTGACTTGGGGAAAGTCGCAGCGACTATGTCGGTGAGCGTCGTGTTCTCAAGCCTTCGAACAGCGATCACTTACGGACTAGAGAGATGGACCACGCGAAAATAGACCCGCTGCTGACGCTGCAGTTCGAGCCGGACGATGGTGAGCGACCCCGTCCCGTGTTCGTTCGCTTGGTGGCGCCAGCCTCGCACGCCGATCTCGCTTCGATCAGCAAGCTAGGGGTCAGAGCAGGGAAGGCGGGAGCGACGTTGTTTACGGCAAATCTCTCGCGAGAGCAGATCGATGCTCTGTCCCAGTTGCCTTGTGTTCTCCGCATCGAAGGCTCGAGCGAGTTGACTCTGACGGCGCTTTAAGCCCGTAGAGTAGAGACGTGTGTGAATCGGATCTCTCAATCGAATGTAGATCTGCTTGAACGGCGGCAGGCCTTGGCCAAGAAGCCAATCCCCTCCGGACCTCAAAGATAGTCCTCGATGTAGGCCTCGACGATCTCGTCGACGCTGCCCTCCTTCGGCAGGCCCAGGGCGTCGGCCCGCTCCTCCCGCGAGTCCCTGGGCCAGGTCGCGCAGATCGCCTGGATGAAGGGGTCGGGCGCGACCGTGATCTCGCCGAGCGGCCGCTCGCCGGCGACCCGCCGCAAGGCCGCGATCATCTCGGCGACGTCGACCACCAGGCTCGGCAGGCTGACCGCCCGGTCGTCGCCCAGCGCCTCGGCCTCGACCTCGTGCAAGCGGATGAAGCCCTCGACCACCGAGCGGTAGCCGAGCAGCGGCATGACCTGCGAGGTCTCGACCGGCAGCACGCAGGGCTCGCCGTTCAGCGGCTCGCGGAACACGCCGCTGGCGAAGCTGGAGGCCGCGGCGTTCGGCTTGCCGGGGCGGATCACCACGGTCGGCAGGCGCGCCGAGCGGCCGTCGAAGAAGCCCTTGCGGCTGTAGTCGTTGATCATCAGCTCGCAGACCGCCTTGGTCATGCCGTAGGTGGTCTGCGGCGTCTGCTTGGCGAGATCGCCGACGGTCTCCGGCATGGCCGCGCCGCCGAACACGGCGATCGAGCTGGCGAAGACCAGGCGCGGCACGGACTCGCGCTGGCGCAAGCCCTGGAAGACGTTGAGCCCGCCGTTCAGGTTGATCCGCATCGCCGCGTCGAAGTCCTTCTCGCCGCCGCCGCTGACCACGGAGGCCAGGTGGAAGACGCTGATGTCGTCGCGGTCGATCAGGCTCTCGAACAGCGGCCAGTTGGCGATGTCGCCGGTGACCAGCTCGGCGCGGGGGTCCTTCGGCAGCTTATCCGGCGGCGCCACCGTGTCGAACAAAGTGAGCTTGTCGATCTCCTCCTGCCGGCCCGAGGGCCCGACCAGGCTGCCCTTTTCGAGCAGGCGCTGCGCCAAGCGCTGGCCAATGAAGCCGCAGCCTCCGGTGATGACGACTTTCATGTCCGCTCCCCCGCCAAGAGTCCCCGCGCCGCCAGGTTTTCCATCAGCGCACCGAGGCCGAAGCTCCAGGGCGGGATGCGGTCGCTCAAGCCCACCCGGTTGATCAGCGCGCCGAGCCGCGGGCTGGCGATGGTCACCCGGTCGCCCGGCTTGTGCGTGAAGCCCTCGCCGGGCCGCTCGCGGTCCTCGGTCGGCGCGAACATGGTGCCGGTGAAGAGCAGCAGCCCGTCCGGATACTGATGGGTCGCGCCGATCGCCTGGCCGGCCAGGTCGAGCGGGTCACGGCTGATCTCGGCCATCGAGCTCAGGCCCTGGAGCCGGAAGCCCTCGTCGCCCTCGACCAGCAGGCTGACCTCGGCGGCGCGCAGGCCGTCCAGCCCGTAGGCCTCGTCGAACAGGCGCAGGAAGGGCCCGATGGCGCAGGAGCCGTTGTTGTCCTTCGACTTGCCCAGCAGCAAGGCGCTGCGCCCCTCGAAGTCGCGCAGGTTGACGTCGTTGCCCAGGGTCGCGCCGACGATCTCGCCCCTCGTGTTGATCGCCAGCACGGTCTCCGGCTCCGGGTTGTTCCAGACCGAGTCCGGGTGCAGGCCGATCTCGGCACCGCTGCCCAGCGCCGACATCGGCTGGCTCTTGGTGAAGATCTCGGCGTCCGGGCCGATGCCGACCTCGAGGTACTGCGACCAGAGGCCGCGCTCGATCAGCGCCGCCTTGAGCCTCATGGCCGGCTCGGAGCCGGGCACCACGGCGCCCAGGTCGCTGCCGATCTCGGCCACCAGGGTTGCGCGGATGCCCTCGGCCGCGGCCGGGTCGCCCTTGGCCTGCTCCTCGATGACCCGTTCCAGCATCGAGCGGGCGAAGGTGACGCCGCAGGCCTTGAGCGCCTGCAGGTCGGCCGGCGCCAGGAGGTGGACGCGGTCGGCCGCGCGGGCCTCAGGGCCGCTGCCGGCCAAGGCCTCGGCCAGGCCGCAGAGCGTCTCGCCCTCGGCCGCCGCCCGGCGCGCCGCGGCTGCCGGCTCGGGATGGTTCAGCAGGTGCGCCAGGGTCGGAAAGCGCCGGGTCATGTCGACCACCCGCTCGCCCTCGAGCAGGCAGACGGCGGGCCCGGCCGGCGCGCCGGGGCGCCAGAAACGGGCCACCAGGCAGGCCTGCCCGGCGTCCTCCGGCAGGCTGTTGTCCGGCGTCAGCAGGATGTCCAAGGCCGTCTTCCCCAAGACGTGGCCTCCCATCTATCCCTGCCCGCCTTGGTCTATCAAGGGGCGGGTGCTATTGATCCTCGCCCTCATGAGGCGAGGCGCGACCGGGGAGAGACCAGCCATGAAGCCGGAGATCCTGCTTGTCTGCCAGATGAATCCCCACGTCATGGCAACCCTGGAGCGCGACTACGAGGTCCGTCACTACTGGCAGGCCGACGACCCCGAGGCCTTCCTGCGCGAGGTCGGCCCGGGCATCCGGGGCATCGCCACCTCGGGCCACCACGGCGCCGGCGCGGCCATGATGGCGGCCTGCCCGAAGCTGGAGATCATCTCCTCCTATGGGGTCGGCTACGACGCCGTCGACGTGCCCGAGGCTAGAACCAGGGGCGTGCTGGTCACCAACACGCCGGACGTCCTGAACGAGGACGTCTCGAACCTGGCGATCGCCCTGCTGCTCGACGTCACCCGCCGGGTCAGCGCCGGCGACCGCTACGTCCGCGGCGGCAAGTGGCACGAGGCCGACATGCCCCTGGCCCGCAGCCTGCACGGCAAGACCCTCGGCGTCCTCGGCCTCGGCCGGATCGGCAAGCTGATCGCCCGGAAGGCCGAGGTCTTCGGTTGCGAGGTCGCCTACCACGGCCGCCGGCAGCAGGAGGACCAGCCCTACCGCTTCTTCGCGAGCCTGGTCGAGCTGGCCGCGGCGAGCGACTTCCTGGTGGTCATCTGCCCCGGCGGCCAGGAGACCGAGAAGCTGGTCGGCCGCGCCGTGCTCGACGCGCTCGGCCCCGAGGGCATCCTGGTCAACGTCGCCCGCGGCTCCGTCGTCGACGAGCCGGCCCTGGTCGCCGCCCTCGAGGAGGGCCGCCTGGGCGGCGCCGGGCTCGACGTCTTCGTCGCCGAGCCGCAGGTGCCCGAGGCCCTGCTGGCCATGGAGCAGGTGGTGCTGCAGCCGCACCGCGGCAGCGCCACCGTCGAGACCCGCCACGCCATGGGCGAGCTGATGCTGGACAACCTGAAAGCCCACTTCGAAGGCCGCGCGGTGCTGACACCGGTGACCTGATTTCTCGGGGGAAGGAAACGAGACCATGAAGCTGTTGCGTTACGGGCCGGCCGGCTCGGAGAAGCCGGGGCTCCTGGATGGCGAGGGCCGGATCCGCGACCTCTCGGGCGAGGTCGAGGACATCGCCGGCGATGTCCTCCTGCCGGAGGGCCTGGCCCGCCTGGCGGCGCTGGATCCCGCCTCGCTGCCGGCGGTCGAGGGCGAGCCGCGCATCGGCCCCTGCGTCGGCCGGGTCGGCAAGTTCCCGGCCATCGGCCTGAACTACAGCGACCACGCCGCTGAGACCGGTGCCGAGCCGCCGCGCGAGCCGATCATCTTCATGAAGGCGACCAGCTCGATCTGCGGGCCGAACGACGACACCATCGTGCCGCGGGGCTCGACCAAGCTCGACTACGAGGTCGAGCTGGGCCTGGTGATCGGCAAGCCGGGCGCCTACATCGCCGAGGCCGACGCCCTGTCCCACGTCGCCGGCTACTGCACGGTCAACGACGTCTCCGAGCGGGCCTTCCAGATCGAGAGCACGGGCCAGTGGGTCAAGGGCAAGAGCGCCGACAGCTTCGGCCCGATCGGCCCCTGGCTGGTGACCCGCGACGAGGTGCCCGACCCGCAGGCGCTCGACCTCTGGCTCGACGTCGACGGCGAGCGCCGGCAGACCGGCAACACGCGAACCATGATATTCTCCTCCGCCCACCTGGTGAGTTACGTCAGCCGCTTCATGTCCTTGCAGAGCGGCGACATCATCACCACCGGCACGCCGCCGGGCGTGGGCATGGGCATGACCCCGCCGGGATTCCTCAAGCCGGGCCAGGTGGTCCGGCTCGGGGTCGAGGGCCTGGGCGAGCAGCAGCAGACGATCGTCGCCGCGACCGCAGCATAGGGAGCGAGACCATGGCGAAGGACAAAGCCGACAAGAAGGGCAAGAAGAAGAAGAACAAGCTGGTCGCTGAGGCGGAACAGGTCGTCGCCGAAGCCAAGGCGGAGTCTGAGGCGCCCGCAAAGCCGCGCATCGGCTTCATCGGCGTCGGCCTGATGGGCCACGGCATGGCCAAGAACATCGTCGAGAAGGGCTACCCCTTGACGATCATGGGCCACAAGAACCGCAAGCCGGTGACCGACCTGCTCAAGCGCGGCGCCACCGAAGCCAAGAGCCCCAAGGCCATGGCCGAGGCCTGCGACGTGATCTTCCTCTGCGTCACCGGCAGCCCGCAGGTCGAGGACCTGGTGCGCCGGCCCGACGGCCTCAAGGCCGGCGCCCGCAAGGGCCTGATCATCGTCGACTGCTCGACCTCGATCCCGCAGTCGACCCTGGCGCTGGCCGCCGAGCTGAAGCCCCTGGGCACGCGCTTCGTCGACATCCCGCTCGGCCGCACGCCGCGCGACGCCGAGGGCGGCAAGCTCAATGCCATGGCCGGCTGCGACAAGAAGACCCTGAAGACGCTGCGGCCGATCCTCGAGACCTGGGCCGAGAACATCATCCATGTCGGCGGCGTCGGCGACGGCCACAAGATCAAGCTGATCAACAACTTCGTGGCCATGGGCTACGCCTCGCTCTACGCCGAGGCGCTGACCGTGGCGGCCAAGAGCGGCCTCGACCTGAACAGCCTGGCCTCGGTCCTCGCCGCCGGCCCGCTGCACTGCGGCATCATGGACAACATCGTCAAGAAGGGCGTGATGGGCGGCGATCCCAAGGCGCACATGTTCACCCTGAAGAACTGCCTCAAGGACATCAGCTACTACGCGCAGTTCGCCGCGGCGACGCCCGCCTCCGCCGTGGTCGGCAACGCCGTGCAGCAGGCCTACGTCATCGCCAACAGCCTCGGCCACGGCGCGGAGTACATGCCGCAGCTCTGCCACGCCGTCGCCAAGCTGAACGACACCAAGCTCGACTAGGCGCGGCGCCAATCGCAGCCCGGCGATGATGGCGAAACTCCGAGGCGCGCTCGGCGACCTCCTGGCGGTCGCGCTCATCGCCCTGTCGGTCTGGTCCGCCGCCGCCTGGCTGAACCGGCCGGTCGAGGCGCCGCCCTGGCGGGAACCGCTCGACGGCCTCTCCTTCAGTCCCTTTGCGGCCGGCGAGTCGCCGCTCGACGGCGACCAGCCGAGCGAAGCGCGCATCGCGGCCGACCTTGAGATCGCCGCCGGCCTGACCGGCTCGCTGCGCACCTACGGCGCGCTGGGTACGCTCGCCGAGGTGCCGCGCCTCGCCGAGCGCCACGGCCTCGAGGTGACGCTCGGCGCCTGGCTCGGCCGCGACGAGGCCCGCAACCGCCGCGAGATCGAACAAGCCGTCGCGCTCTCCCGGCGCCACGGCAACGTCACGCGCATCCTCGCCGGCAACGAGACCATGCTGCGCGGCGACATCGCCCTCGGCCGCCTGATCGACCTGCTGCGGGCGCTGCGCCGCGAGGCCGCGGTGCCGGTCAGCACCTCCGAGCCCTGGCACGTCTGGCTGGCCAACCCGCGACTGGCCGAGGAGGTCGACTTCGTCGCCGCCCACGTCCTGCCCTACTGGGAAGGCCTGCCCGTCGAGGCCGCGGCCGACTACGTGCTGGCCCGCGCCGAGGAGCTGCGCGCCGCCTTCCCCGGCAAGCAGGTGGTGCTGACCGAGGTCGGCTGGCCGAGCGACGGCACGCCGCGCGGCGCGGCCCGTCCCTCGAAGGTCAATCAGGGGATCTTCCTGCGCCGGTTCCTGCCCCGGGCCGAGGCGCGCGGCCTCGACTACTACGTCATCGAGGCCTTCGATCAGCCCTGGAAGATGGTGCTGGAAGGCCCGAGCGGCGCCTATTGGGGCCTGCACGACGCCGAGCGGCGCAGCAAGGCCAGCCTCCAGGGCCCCCTGGTCAACCTGCCGGGCTGGCAGGTTCCGACCGCGGCAACCTTGCTGGCCGCCGCCCTGCTCGCGCTGCTGCTGATGCAGCGCCTGCGCCACGTGCGCCTGCCGGGCCGCGCGCTCCTGGCCTGTCTGGTCATCGCCTCGGCCCAGCTCGCGCTCTGGGCCACCTTGCTGCACGAGACCCGCTACCTGAACCACCTGAGCGTCGGCCTCCTGGCGGTGATGGGCTCGGCCTTCCTGCTGCTGCTGGTGCTGACCCTGACCGAGGGCCTGGAGCTGATCGAATGCCTCTGGACTCGCCGCTGGCGCCGCCGCTTCGAGCCCGCGGCGCCGGCGGCGGACCAGGACTGCCCACCGGTCTCCATCCACCTGCCGATCCGCAGCGAGCCCCCGGCCATGGTGATCGCCACCTTGGACGCGCTGGCGCGGCTCGACTATCCGGACGTCGAGGTGCTCGTGGTCGAGAACAACACGGCGGACGACTCGCTCTGGCGGCCGGTCGAGGCGCACTGCCGCGCGCTCGGCGCGCGCTTCCGCTTCCTGCGGCTCGGCGACCGGCCGGGCTTCAAGGCGGGCGCCCTCAACGAGGCCCTGGCCCGCTCCCGGCCGCAAAGCGAGATCGTCGCGGTCCTCGACAGCGACTATGAGGTCGAGCCCGATTGGCTGCGCCGGCTGGTGCCGCTGTTCGAGGACCCGCGCCTTGCCCTGGTGCAGGCGCCGCAGGACCAGCGCGACGCGCCGGCCAGCCTGTTCAAGCGGCTCTGCTTCTGGGAGTACGCCGGCTTCTTCCGGCTCGGCATGGTCCAGCGCAACGAGCGCGACGCGATCATCCAGCACGGCACCATGGCCCTGCTCAGCCGCCGGGCGCTCGAGGCCGTCGGCGGCTGGGGCGAATGGTGCCTCTGCGAGGACGCCGAGCTCGGCCTGCGCCTGGCGGCCGAAGGCCATCGCAGCGCCTACGTCGTCGAGAGCTTCGGCCGCGGCCTGCTGCCCGACAGCTTCCGGGCCTATCGCCAGCAGCGCTTCCGCTGGGCCTACGGCGCCATGCAGATCCTCCGCGGCCATGCCGGCGCCCTGCTGGCCCGGCCGGGGCGCGGCCTGTCCTTCGGCCAGCGCTACCACTACCTGGCCGGCTGGCTGCCCTGGCTGGCCGACGGCCTGCACTTGGCGGTCAGCCTCTTCGCCCTGTTCTGGACCTTCGGCCTGATCGCCCTGCCCGGCCACTTCCACTTCCCGCTCGGCCTCTTCGTGGCGACCGTGCTGGGCTACGTCGGCTTCAAGCTCGCCAAGCTGCTCTGGCTCTACCAGGCGCGGGTCGGCAGCGGCCTGCTCGGCGCGCTCGGCGCGGCGCTGGCCGGCGTCGCGCTGTCGCACGGCGTGGCCAAGGCGGTCTGGCGCGGCTTGGCGGGCCGGCCCTGGCCCTTCCAGCGGACTCCCAAGGCCGAGCGACCGCCGGGCCTGGCCGCGGCGCTGCACAGCGTGCGCGAGGAGCTGGCCCTGCTCACCGGGCTCTGGTCGGCCGCGCTCGGCATCGTCGCGGCGCGCGGCGCCCATGAGCCGGCAGCGCAGCTCTGGGCGCTGCTGCTGCTGGTGCAGTCCCTGCCCTATCTCGCCGCCCTGGCGATGGCGCTGCTCGGCGCGGCACCGGCGCTCACCGGGCGGCGCCGCCTGCGCTACGCGAATCCCCGGCCTTGAGCAAGTCCTCGAAGACCCGGGCCATCGGCTGCTCGCTGCCCGGCTGCGGGAACAGCCCCGGCCGATAGCCCAGCCGCTCGAAGGGCGCCAGGCGCGCGGGATCCTTGGCGAGGATGTGGATCGGCACGGTCCAGGGCTGCTTCTCGCCCGCCACCAGCGCCGGCGGCTGGTGGTCGCCGATCAGCACGACCAGCCCGGGGCGCGTCACCTGCTCGGCCAGCCAGTCGCCCAGCATGACGTGCAGATGGCCCATGGCCGCGACGTAGGCGCCATTGAGATCGCTCCAGTCCGGCGGCGTCGCGTTGACGGCCTCGGCCGCCGCCGGGTCGTAGGGCGGCGTCTCGTCGAGCCGGGACCAGTCGGCGTGATAGGGCGGCAAGGGCTGGAACGGCATGTGGCTCATGATCAGCACGACCAGGGCGAAGAGCGGCGACTCGCCATCGGCCGCCGCCCGCGAATAGCGCTGCAAGGTGACCTGGTCCGGGATGCGCCAGTAGCCGAAGGCCGGCCCGGCGTAGTCGAGCGCCGCCGCGTCCCGAATCTCGTCGAAGCCGAAGAAGGCGCCCTCGGGCCAGGCGCGTTGGATGCCGGGCTGAAAAGCGAGCGCGCGGTAGCCGGCCTGCTTGAAGCGGTGCACCAGCGTCTCGCGGCCGCTGGCCAGGTAGAGGCTGTAGGCGGTCTGGTCGGCCAGGGACACGCCGCTGAGCAGCGTGCCGTGTGCCCACCAGGAGCCGCCGCCGAAGGTCGGCGAGACCAGGCGGCGCGAGACCGCGTGCCAGCCCGCTTCCGACACGCGCGCCTGGAAGGCGCGGAAGGCCGGCTCCGCCGCGGGCCAGTGCTTCTCGTGGTCGAACAGCGTCGTGCCGTAGGACTCCAGGAACACGACGGTGACGTCTTCGCCGCCGTAGCCGGCAAGGTCGGCGGTCACCTCCGGCGCCGGACCGAAGAGCGCGTCGAGCGCGGCCGGGCCGGCCGCCTTCAAGCGCCACACATCGCGCGCGAAGCCGATGTGCTTGGCGGCGATCAGCGGGGCGGGGATCGCGAAGGCCGACCGAACCGCCGTGGTCCCCGGCAGGTAGATGGTGGCGTAGGCGCCCAGCCCCAGAAGCCCGAGCAAAGCGAACAGGACCGCAGCACCACCGCGCGCCGCCGCCAGCACGCGCAAGGCGGCGAGGTTGAGCTTGTAGAGAAGCGCGAGAAGCAGGAGCAGGCCGAGGGCGGCAAGACTGAACTGGACCGGTCCCGCGGCCTGCCAGAACAGCACCAGCAGGTTCGGCACGTGGTCCAGGTCCCAATAGATGTTGAGCGGTCGGCCGAACAGGGGACCGGCGGTCACCTCCACATAGCGCAGCACGATCCCCAGCAGCCAGACCAGGGCCAGCACGCGGAGCATCCATGCGCCGATACGCCATCGAGCGAGACCGGCGAGGCCGCAGAGCGCCAGGACCGCGAAGAGCTCGGCCGCGAGCTCGGGCACCAGGCGCACCCAAGGCGTCGGCCAGAGGTTCTGGAAGCTCAAGCTGGCGTTGAGCCAGAACAGCGCGAGCAGCGCCCAGAGGACGCCCGCCGGGCCGCGCGATGACGCTCCCGAATCCGCCATCACCTTTCCGTAAGTCCCTGATCCGCCATGGCCCTTGCCGCCGCTTCGAGGCTAGAATGCCCCTGCCATGGCGTCCTTGCGAGTCCCCGACCTGCCGAGCCAGCGCAGCCTGCGCGCCAGCGCGACTCTGGGCCTCGGCGCCGGCGCGCTGCTGGCGCTCGGCATCGGCGCGGCGATCGGCCACGCCGGCGGCCTCGGGCCGGCCTTTCCGCTGACGGCCGCGCTGCTCTTCCTGCTCGGCGCGGCGCCGCTGCTCGCGCTGCTGCCGCGCTGGCTGCCGGGCCGGCGCTTCGGCCGCGCCAACACCGTCACCGCCACGCGCCTGGCCTTCACCTGCGTGCTGGCCGCCGCCCTGGTCGCGCAGCCCTGGAGCGGGGCGCTCGCCTGGAGCCTGGTCGCGCTGGCCACGGCGGCCCTGGTCCTCGACGGCTTCGACGGCTGGCTGGCCCGGCGCTACCGCGAGGCGTCAGGCTTCGGCGCCCGCTTCGACCTGGAGGCCGACGCCCTCTTCATGCTGGTGCTGGCCCTGCTGGTCGCGGCGGTCGGCAAGGCCGGACCCTGGATCCTGCTCGCCGGCCTCTGGCGCTACGGCTTCGTCGCCGCCGTCCTGCTCTGGCCGGCGCTGCGCCGTCCCTTGCCGCCGAGCGGCCGCCGCAAGGCGGTCTTCGTGGTCCAGGCCGTGCTGCTGATCGCCTGCCTGGCGCCGAGCCTATCTCCCTTGTTGGCGCCCTGGCTCGCCGGCCTCGGCCTGGCCGCCCTCAGCGCCTCCTTCGGCCTCGACCTCCTCTGGCTCATCAGGAACAGGAGCACTACATGACGCTGCGCGTATCGGCGCTCGCCTTCGCTACCGGCCTGCTGCTCGCCGCCCCGGCCTCGGCGGAGCCGGCGCTCTACGAGATCGACGAAGAGCATGTCGCCGTCGCCTTCTTGGTCCGGCACATCGGCTACGCCGATACGCTGGGCCAGTTCCTCGAGGTGGAAGGCAGCTTCCGCTACGACGAGGCGACGCAAAGCCTGTCGGACCTCGAGGTCGTGATCGAGGCGGAGAGCATCTTCTCGAACCACGACAAGCGCGACGAGCATGTCCGCAACGCCGACTTCCTGGACGTCGACGACCACCCCGAGATCGTCTTCGTCGGCACCGCCGCCACGCCGAGCAGCGACACGGCCGGCACGGTCACCGGCGACCTGACCCTGCTCGGCGTCACGCGGCCGGTGACGCTCGACGTCACCTTGAACAAGTCCGGCGTCTATCCCTTCGGCCACAAGCGGCCGGTGCTCGGCATCTCGGCGCGCACCACGATCAAGCGCAGCGACTTCGGCATGACCTACGCCGTCGAGAACGGCTTCGTCGGCGACGAGGTGCAGGTCATCATCGAGCTGGAGGCGATCAAGCAGTAGCCATGGCGACGCTCGCGGCAGAGGCGGCAAAGACGGCACCGGGGGGCGCGGGCACGAGCCTGCGGCGCTGGGCCGGCTTTGCCCGCTCCCTGGCGATCTATCGCCTCAGGCCCTGGCGGCAGCGCGAGCGGGTCGCCTTCTACCGGCCTTTCGTCGAGCCGGGCGATCTCTGCTTCGATATCGGCGCCCATCTCGGCAACCACACGGCGGCCTGGCTGTCGCTCGGCGCACGGGTCGTCGCGGTCGAGCCGCAGCCGGACTTCGCGGCCTTCCTGCGGCGGCTCTACGGCCGGCGCGACGACGTCACGCTGTCGAGGCTGGCGCTGGGCGCGCGGCCGGGGCGGGCGGTGCTCCACACCAGCACGGCGACGCCCACGGTCTCGACGCTCTCGGAGTCCTGGATCGCGCGGGTGAAGCCGACCGAGGGCTTCGCCGGCGTCGCCTGGGACGGCCGCCTGCCGGTCGAGACCACGACGCTCGACGTTCTGATCGAGCGCCACGGCCTGCCGGCCTTCTGCAAGATCGACGTCGAGGGCGCGGAAGCCGAGGTCCTGGCCGGGCTGAGCCGGCCCCTGCCCCGGCTCTGCTTCGAGGTGCTGCCGGCGGCGCTGCCGGTCGCCCGGGCCTGCCTCGACCGCCTCGCCGCGCTGGGCGACTATCGCTTCAACCTCAGCCTGGGCGAGCGGCCGCGCCTGCGCTTCGCAGTCTGGCGCGACGCCGCCGGCCTGCGGGCGGCGCTCGACAGCCTGCCGCCGGGCTCCCGCTCGGGCGACGTCTACGCCCAGCTCGCCCCGTGAGCCACGAGGCGCAGGCATTCTGGAGCGTCGCCCGGGGCCGCGGCGAGATCCGCCGCGAGCCCCTGCCCGAGCCCGGGCCCGAGGAGGCCCTGGTGCGCACGCTCTACAGCGGCATCAGCCGCGGCAGCGAGACCCTGGTCTTCGCCGGGCGCGTCCCGGAAAGCCAGGCCGCCAGCATGCGCGCGCCGCACCAGGCCGGCGAGCTGCCCTTCCCGGTCAAGTACGGCTACGCCAACGTCGGCCGGGTCGAAGCCGGCCCGGCGGCGCTGCGGGACCGCGCCGTCTTCTGCCTCTACCCGCACCAGGACGCCTACGTCGTCGCGGCCCACGAGCTGCTGCCGCTGCCCGAGGCGCTGCCGCCGGAACGGGCCGTGCTCGCCGCCAACATGGAGACCGCCGTCACCGGCCTGTGGGACGGCGCGCCCGGGCCCGGCGACCGCATCGCCGTGATCGGCGCCGGCACGGTCGGCTGCCTCGTCGCGGCCCTGGCCGCCGAGGTGCCGGGCTGCCAAGTGACCCTGGTCGACCGCCAAGGCGGGAAGGCCGGCATCGCCGAGACCCTGGGGCTCGGCTTCGCCCAGCCCGAGGCCGCGCCGCACGACCTCGACCTGGTGTTTCACGCCAGCGGCGATCCGGGCGGCCTGGTCACGGCGCTGTCCCTGGCCGGTGCCGAGGCGCGCATCGTCGAGCTGAGCTGGTACGGCGACTGCACGGTCGGCCTGCCCCTGGGCGCCGAGTTCCACGCCAAGCGCCTGACCATCCGCAGCTCGCAGGTCTCGCGGCTGCCGCCCGAGCGGCGCGCGCGCTGGAGCCACCGGCGCCGGCTCGCCCTCGCCCTGGCGCTGCTCGCCGACTCGCGCTTCGATCTGCTGATCTCCGGCGAGAGCCCCTTCGCCGAGCTGCCCGCGCTGATGCAGCAGCTCGCCGGCGACCCGCCGGGCGTGCTCTGCCACCGCATCCGCTACGGGACCTGAGCCATGTACAGCGTGACCGTCCGCGACCACATGATGATCGCGCACAGCCTGAGCGGCGAGGTCTTCGGCCCGGCACAAGGCCTGCATGGCGCGACCTACATCGTCGACGTCGCGTTTCGCCGCGCCGATCTGGACGCCGACGGCATCGTGGTCGACATCGGCCGCGCCCGCGAGACCTTGCGCGCCGTGCTGGCACCGCTCGACTACCAGAACCTGGACTCGCTGCCCGAGCTCGCCGGCGAGAACACCACGACCGAGTTCCTGGCCCGCCTGGTCTTCGACCGCCTGGCCGCGGCCATCGCCGAGGGCGCGCTCGGCCCCGGCGCCAAGGACCTGGACTCCATGAAGGTGAGCCTGCGGGAATCCCACCTCGCTTGGGCCGCCTACGAAGGCCCGCTGGAGCGCTAGGCGGGCGTGCGCTCCCTGCATTTCGTGCTGCCCGGCGATCCCGAGACCCGCAGCGGCGGCTTCCTCTACGACCGGCGCGTCGTCGCCGCGCTCCGCGACGCCGGCTGGAGCGCCACGGAGCATGCCCTGCCCAACGGCTTCCCCTTCCCGAACGAAACCGCGCGCGCCGCGGCGGCGGACCTGCTCGCCACGCTGCCGAACGGCGCCGCCGTGGTGATCGACGGCCTGGCGCTCGGTGTTCTGCCGACGGAAGTCGCGCTACACAGCGAACGCCTCCGCCTGATCGCCCTGGTCCACCATCCGCTCGCCGAGGAGACCGGACTCGATGCGGCGACCAGCGCGCGCCTCTTCGACAGCGAGCGCGCGGCACTGTCGCAAGTTGCCGGGGTCGTCACGACCAGCCGGCACACGGCACTCGGCCTGCGCGACTACGGCGTGCCGGCCGAGCGCATCCGCGTCGCCGAGCCGGGCGTCGAGCCGGCACCTTTGGCGAGGGGCTCCGGCGAGGCGGCGCCCCTGCTGCTCTGCGTGGCCAGCCTGACGCCGCGCAAGGGCCACGCCGTGCTGATCGAGGCCCTGGCGAGGCTGCGGGACCACCCCTGGCGCCTGCGCTGCGCCGGCAGCGACACGCGCGACCCGGGCTGCGCGGAGCGACTGCACACACTCGTCGCCACGCATGGCCTCGGCAATCGTATCGACTGGCTGGGCGAGGCCGATGAGCCCGCCTTGAACCGTCTCTACAACGGCGCCGATCTCTTCGTCCTGGCCTCGCACCACGAAGGCTACGGCATGGTCCTGACCGAGGCCCTGATGCGTGGCCTGCCCATCGTCGCCACGGCGGCCGGCGCGATCCCCGAAGCCCTGCCGGACAAGGCGGCCCGGCTGGTGCCGCCGAACGACCCGCCGGCCTTGGCCGAGGCGCTGCGCCCGCTGATCGCCGACCCGGCCGCGCACGCCGATCTCGCCGCGGCGGCCCGGCGCGCCCGCGAGGCGCTGCCGAGCTGGCGGGACAGCGGCGCCAGGTTCGCGGCCGCCTTGGCGGCGCTCCTGCCATGAGCGACTTCACCGCCGACTGGCTGGCCTTGCGCGAGCCGGCCGACCGACGGGCGCGCCATGCCGGTCTCTGCCGACAGGTCCGCGCCCTGCTCGACCGGCGACCCCGGCTCAAGGTCGTCGATCTCGGCGCCGGTAGCGGCGCCAACCTGCGCTTCCTGGCACCCTTGCTGGCCCGGCCGCAGCACTGGCTGCTGGTCGAGCGGGACGCGGCGCTGCTGGCGCTAGCCGAGGCCTTGCCCCGGGCCGGCATCACGCCCCTGGTGCGCGACCTGGCGCGCGACCTCAGCGGCATCGGGCTGGAGCAGGCCGACCTGGTGACGGCCTCGGCCCTGCTCGACCTGGTCTCGACGCCCTGGCTGGAGACGCTGATCGCCGCCTGCCGCCCCACCCGCGCATTGCTGCACGTCGCCCTGACGGTCGATGGCCGCGTCGCCTGGTCGCCGACCGATCCCGAGGACGAGGCCGTGCTCGCCGCCTTCCGCCGGCATCAACGCGGCGACAAGGGCTTCGGCCCGGCGCTCGGCAGCGAGGCGGCGCAGACGGCCGAGCGGCTGCTGCAGCGCGCCGGCTACCAGGTCCGGGCCGCGCGCAGCGACTGGCAGCTCGGCGCGGACGAGGCCGCCCTGCAGGAAGCGCTGCTCGCCGGCCAGGCTGACGCGGCGGCGGAGGCCACGTCCGATCTCGATGTCGCGGGCTGGCAGGAACGCCGGCGCGCAATCATCGAAGCCGGCGACAGCCGGGTCAGGATCGGCCACCGCGATCTGCTGGCCTGGCGGCCGTCCTGAGATCGCAGTCGAACAGCACGTCGGCGCCCATGGGATAGACCTTGCTCGCCGGCCGGGCGACGGCCGCCAGGTCGTCGATGCCCGGCAGTGACAAGCCGGGCCGCCCCGCGCCCATCACGAAGGGCGCGACGGCGATCTGCAGACGGTCGAGCGCGCCCGCGCGCAGGAACCGGGAAACCGTGTCGCCGCCGCCCTCGACGAACAGAGCCCGCAGGCCCCGCGCCCGCAGCGCGGCGACGATGGCCGGCGGCGAGATCTCTCCGGCCTCGTCCACCAAGACCAGCGTCTCGACCGGACCGGCTTGCCGAGCGACCACCAGGGTCTCGGCGGCCCCATCGGTGAAGACGCGATGGCCCGATGCGAGCCGTCCGCGCGGATCGATCACCACGCGCACCGGGTTCGGCCCTTCGACCCGGCGCACGGTGAGCCGCGGGTCGTCGGCCGCCACGGTGCCGGCGCCGACGATCACCGCGTCGGCCAGCGCGCGCATGCGGTGCAGGTGCTCCAGGTTCTCCGGGCCGGTGACGTAGTGCGATTGGCCGGCGGCGGTGGCGATCATGCCGTCCAGGCTCTGCCCGAGGTGGCCCACGGTCATCCCGTCCTCGCGGGCGCGAGCGAAGGGGCCGTAGAGCGCGACCAAGCGCACCGCCGCCTCCGTCAGCGCCTGCCCCTCGAGGCCGAACGAGCCGCCATCGAGCAGCAGACGCCAGACGGCCTCGGCGTCGAGGGCCGTCACGGGTGATCGCGCAGGATGCTGAGCGGCGTGTGGCGCAGCTCGTGCAGCAGCAGCGCCAGGCGCTCGGCCAGATAGTCGAGCAGCCGCTCGCCGGTCTCGGCATCGGCCTGCGTCGCGTCGCCGCAGGCGCCCTCGGGATGCAGGTCCTGGCTCTGCCAGCCGATGCCGACCGGCCGCTCGGTGCCGAGCAGCGCGTGGTCCTGGGCCAGGCGCCGCGACAGGGGCACGAAGTCCTTGGCCTGCTCCAGGCGTACCCGCTCCGGCGCGATGGCCAGCATCATCGAGGTCTCGAGCGCGCCGCCATGGATGCCGTGGGCCACCTCCTCGGCGCCGATCGCGCCTTGCGGCAGGCCGAAGTCGAAGATGTTGGCGCGCACCACCAGCATCTTGTGGCGCCGGCGCAAGCGCTGGGCGACGATGTCGACGATCTGCGTCTGGCCGCCGTGGCTGTTGAACAGCACCAGCTTGCGCAGTCCCGCCCGCGCCACGCCGGCGCCGATCTCGCTCCAGAGCGCGATCGCGGTCTCCGGCTCCAGGTCGAGGGTGCCGGGGAAGTCGGCATGCTCGCCGCTGTCGCCGACGGCCAGCATCGGCAGCACCTGCAGGCTGAGACCGTCTGGCAGACGCGCCAAGGTGCGGGCCACGACGGCGGCGTTGATGGCGCTGTCGGTGTCGAGCGGCAGGTGCGGCCCATGCTGCTCGGTGGCCCCGAGCGGCAGCAGCGCGATCACCGCCTCGGGATCCAGGCCGTCGAAGTCGCGTGTCGTGCGCTCGCCCCAAGCCCCGCTCGGCGGCAGCTCGGTCACCGCGGCAGCTCGCAGACGAAGTCGTCGAAGCCGCCGTCGGCCGTGCGCGGCAGGTCCTGGTGGTAGGTGACCGTCACCTCGAAGGGCCGGTAGAGCCACTCGGCGACCCAGGCCTGCAGGCGCTCTTCCTCGGTCCATTCCAGCGGCCGGTCGATCACCAGGCGCGCTTCGAGCGCGTCGTGGCCGATCTGGGCGAGCTGATACTGGCGGATCGGCGCGACCTCGAGCAGCTCCGCGACGGCCTCCGAGGTCAGCAGCGGCCAGCGGGTCTCGCCGTTCGGCATCAGCACCTTGTTCTGGCGCCGGCCGACGATGCGCTTGAGCACCGGCAGGCCGCGGCCGCAGGGGCAAGGCGGGCCGACCTCGGCCAGGTCGCCGATCTCGTAGCGAATCAGCGGCATGGCGAGGTTGTGCAGCGCGGTGACCACGACCCGGCCGGTCTCGCCGGGCCGGCAGGGCCGCCCCGCCTCGTCCAGGACCTCCAGATAGACGCACTCCGACTGCACGTGGTAGTGGCGCTGCTCCGGGCACTGCAGGGCCAAGTGGCCGGCCTCGCGCGTGCTGTAGCTGTCGACCAAGGGCACGCCCCAAGCCTCGCGACAGGCTTCGCGCAGCGAGTCGTCGACGATCTCGGAGTTCGTCTCGACCTGGCGCAGGCGCGGCAGGAGGATGTGATTGGCCCGGCAGTAGTCGGCCAGCGGCCCGATGACGCCGGGCGCGCTCAAGAGGTAGTCGGGATCCTGCCGCTGCAGCCAGCGGGCCATCATCGGCACCGGCGTGTTGACGTTGAGCGCCACGCCGGGGCCGTTGTTGAAGATCTCGCGGGTGATCTGGCTCCAGCCCCGGGCATCGGTGCCGCGCGGATAGAGGTGCTTGCCCCGGTTGGTCTCGCGGATCGCCGCCAGCTTGCCCTTGAGGTTGCGGCCGTGCCAGAGGTGGCTGCGCATGGTCGCGGCGGCCCGGTAGTAGCTCCAGATCTGGCTGCGCAGCACGCGGATCGGCTGGCCGTTGCCGCCGACCGAGAAGATCTCGCCGGTCTTGCCGTGGCTCGTGGGGAGCCGGTCGCTGCGCAGATCCTGGCCGGCATCCTGGATGTCGGCCCGGGTCAGGATCGGCAGCTCGCGCCAGCTCTCCGGGTCGAGCGCCTCGATCGCCGCCTCGTCCAGGCTCTCGAAGCGCTTCTCGTAGAAGGGCACGCTCCGGGCGGCGTGGGCGAGCAGGGTCCGGAGCTGCCGGAACTGCATCTCCAGCAGGGCCTCGGGCGGGAACCACTGGCTGTGCTCGAGCTGGAACAGGATCGCGTAGACCGGCATCGCGAAGGTGTTCGGGAAGGAGGGCCAGGCGACCCCCTTGGTATGGGAATGCAGATCCAGCACGAAACGGGGCCTTTCGGGGCTTCGGGACGGCTCGGCGCAGCTTAGCAGGCGCCATGCCCCGGTGATAACAGGTCATGCTTTCTGTTGCGTTGCCGGAGCCCCCTCCGATCGCTTAGGCTCCCGGGGTCCGATGAGCTTCGAGAGAGCCGGCCGATGCCCGACGACGATCTCTTCTCGCTCCGCCTGGGCGACAGCGAGGCCCTGGAGCGGGGCTTGCGCCACGACCGCCTGCTGATCCGGGACCTGATCCTGCGCGCCAGCATCGGCATCCACGCCCACGAGCACCTGGCGCCGCAGCGGGTCAAGATCGACGTCGAGCTGCGGGTCGACAAGCGCACGCCGGCCAGCGACGACGACATCTCCTCGGTCGTGTCCTACGAGGAGATCGTCGAGGGCATCCGCAAGATCGTCGACCAGGGCCACATCAAGCTGGTCGAGACCCTGGCCGAGCGTATCGCCAAGCTCTGCCTGCGCGACGAGCGCGTGGTCAGCGCCACCATCCGCGTCGAGAAGCCGGACATCGAGCCGGATGCCGCCGGCGTCGGCGTCGAGATCCACCGCCGCCGGCGCAGCGACGTGGCCGCCGGGGGCGGCGTCCGACCCGCGGGCCCCTCATGAGCGGCGCCAAGACCTACAGCGACGACGAGGTCGAGGCCCGCCTCGCCGGCGAGCTGCCGAAATGGCGCCTCGAAGACGGCGCCATCCGCCGCCGCTATCAGACTCACGGCTGGAAGGCCACGCTGATGGTGATCAACACCGTCGGCCACCTCTCCGAGGCGGCCTGGCACCACCCGGACATCGCCGCCTCCTTCCCCTGGGTCGAGGTCTCCCTGAACACCCACGACGCCGGCGGCATCACCGACAAGGACTTCGAGCTGGCCCGCAAGATCGAGGACGTGGTCGCCTGGCAGCCGGGCGCCGAGTCCGGCGCCCTCGACGGCACACCGACCGACCCGCGCTTCGCCTACATCAAGTACGACTGAGCCCTAGCTGATGGACGGCCGTTCCTCGGCAGGCTGAAGCGCCACAATTTCTTCGATCCGACAAGCACTATGAGCCGGCAAAGGCGAAGGCCGTCATCAGAACCGAAATGGCGCCGATCCAGGCTGCGACGACACGTATGCCGATCTGGACCCATTGCTGGCTGTATGTCCGGCTGACCCAATCGACACCGACCGAGACGTAGAGCACCAAGAGATTCGCCCCGACAAAGCTCCCGGTGAGCGTGATCAACGTCGCTCGGAGCGGCCCCGGGTCCGGTGTCGATGCGATGCCGACCAGAACGCCGACGACGAGAGCGAAAAGCACGGGCACCATGATTGGGAGCAGACGAAAGAGCGCGGAGATCGCGGCGGCCGCCACAGCGACGACAAGCAATCCGCCTTGCAGCCAGTCGGCCGTCAGCGCGAACTGACCAAGAACGATCCCGACGAGGAGGCTGACGGCAAGTGCGGGCAGAGAAGCAGCGGCACTCCGCCCAAAGCCACGCCCCAGCAGAACCGCGAAGGCAAGGAGCGCGAGGAGCTGAGCTACGCTGGAGAAGGGATGGAGCAGGCCGCTATAGAAGCCCTCAATACCGGGTATCGGACTATGGGCTAGCGCAACGGCCGGCGCGAGGCATACAGCAGCAATGCAGGATCCAGCAGCAAGCGTCCTAGGCCGCATTGAAGAGATAGATACAACCCACGGCTGAGACCACCGCTCCACCGGCGCGAACCGCATAGGTTCCCATCGGCCAGCGCACGAGCAACCCGAACGCGATGCCAAGCAAGTGGAGAAGTCCCGTCGCAACGACGAAGCCGACACCATAGGCAAACGGGTTGGTGGCCTCGGGCAGCTCGGTCCCATGGGCATAGCCATGGAAGATAGCGAAGACGCCGACAATCACACTCGCAAGCCAAAGCGGCAGCCGCGCCGCGAGAACGATCAGGAGTCCGAGCACGACGGCGGAGCCTGCTATCCCGATCTCGACGGCTGGGACAGGGACAGCAAGAACCCCCAGGGCCGCGCCGAACGCCATGACAAGGGGAAAGACGACGGGTAGCAGCCAGATCGCCGGTGCGCCGAGGAACGCGCCCCAAAGGCCAACCGCAACCATCGCGACGACGTGATCCCAACCGAGAATGGGGTGGGTAAAGCCGCTAACAAAGCCTCCTGCGATCCCTCCTTCCGTGTGAGCCAGCGCAATCTCCGGCAGCAATAGGCTCACGCAGAGGGCAAACAGCAAGGCGGTCGTTTGGCGGACTTTCAACATTCAAGCTCTCCACACTGCTTTGACCGGGAGTCCTCGGTCGACTCGGAGCGGCCGAGGATAGCGGCCATCAAGGAATCGGGGAACCGGAATCGTTGCGGCCCGGGGGAGCCTGACGAAGGGTGAGCTTGGCGAAGGGTGACCCCGGTCGGGGACACCAGGTTTCTTCAGCAGCTTGCTACAGCACCAGGCGGTAGTTGCGGCCTTCGGTGATCAGGCGCACGGGTGCCTTGGGGTCGGGCTCGATCTTCTGGCGCACGCGGTAGACGTGGCTGTCGATGGCGTGGCTGGTCTTGCCGTTGCAGGCGCCCCAGAGCGCGACCATCAGCTCGTCGCGGTCGGCACAGCCGGCGGGCTGCTGCAGCAGGTGGCGCACGAGCTTGGTCTCGATGGCGGTCAGGTGGATCTTGCGGCCGAGCTCGCGGTCGTAGAGCAGCCGGTTGCCGGGCTCGAAGTCGAAGGGCCCGAAGCGGTAGGCGACGAAGTCGCTCTCGTCGTGCTGGCGCAGGTGGGCGCGCAGCCGGGCCATGAAGACCGTCGGGCTGAAGGGCATGGCCAGGTAGTCGGTGGCGCCGGCATCGAGCGCCTCGATCGCCGTGTGATCGGCGCCGCTGGGACCGAACAGAATGATCGGCGGCCGGAAGCGCTCCTCGCGCAGGCTGGCGCAGAAGGCGGCCGCCGCGCGCCCCGGCAGCGCGGTGTCCAGCAGCAGCGCGTTGATCCGCTGCTCGCCGAGCAGCGCCTTGCAGCTCTCCTGGCAATCGCACTCCAGGGCCGAGGCTTCGCTCTGGCGGTCGACCAGGCGGCTGACCTGGCGCCGGCTGTCGTCGTCGCCGAAAGCGATCAGCACCCGCTTGACGCTGGTCGGCTTGGCCCGCGCAGCGTTTACAAGTCCGAAGCTCGCAACGGGTCCCTGGGGGACGGGGGCCTCGAGCTGCGCCGTCGCCTGCTGCTGTATCATGCTCATTCTCCCAAAACGCCGGTTCAGCCGAACCAGCTCAAGGCGCGCACGATGCGTCGCGTGCGCTCGCTGAACAGGGCGCCGGTGTAGTAGCTGCCGGCCACCCGCTTCGAGACTTCGCTGATCGTCGGATAGGGCGCGATCAGGCTGGCGATGGCGCCGATCTTCTGCTTCTGCTGCACGGCCATGATCCAGGGCAGCAGCAGGTCGCCGGCGTGGCTGCCGACGATGGTCGCGCCGAGCACCCGGCCGCGCCGGCCGGTCAGCACCTTGATGAAGCCCTCGGTCTCGCGCTCGGCCTGTGCCCGGTCGTTCTCCTCGAAGCGCCAGCGCAGGCTGCGTACGTCCTCCTCGGCCGCGCGGGCCTCTGCTTCGGTCATGCCAACCTTGGCCAGCTCCGGGTCTGTGTAGGTGACCCAGGGCACCGCCCGGTAGTCGACCTTGGCCGGCAGGCGGAACAGCGCGTTGCGGATGACGATGCCGGCGTGGTAGCCGGCCATGTGGGTGAACTGGTAGCCGCCGGCGACGTCGCCGATGGCGAAGATCTTGCTGTTGCTGGTGCGCAGCCGCTGGTCGACCTTGATGCCCTTGGCATCGTATTCGACGCCGGCGGCCTCGAGGTTCAGGCCCTTGACGTTGGGCGAGCGCCCGGCGGCCACCAGCAGGTGGCTGCCCCGGATGGCCCGGCGCCCGCTCCCGGCGCCGTCGTCGTCCGCGCCGGGCTCCTCGCCCGGCTCCTCGACGGTCACCGCGACGCCCGGGGCGCTGCCGTTGCCGTTGCGCACCAGCTTGGCGACCGCGTGGACCTTGGTGTTCTCCAGGATCTCGACGCCCTCGCGGCGCAGCCGGGTCGTCACGACCGCGGCCGCTTCCGGGTCGTCCTTGGCCAGCGCCCGGAACATCTCGACCACCGTCACCTTGGCGCCGAGGCGTCGGAAGGCCTGGGCCAGCTCGAGCCCGATCGGGCCGCCGCCGACCACCACCAGGTGCTCGGGCGTCTCGGTCAGCTCGAAGACCGTCTCGTTGGTCAGGTAGGGCACCTCGTCGAGGCCCGGCACCGGCGGCACCATCGCCGAGGAGCCGGTCGCGACCACGAAGCGCCGCGCCTGGACATGGCGGTTGCCGGCGACGATCTCGCCGGGGCCGACGAACGCGGCCTTGGCCTGGAGCACCGTGACGCCGAGGCCCTCGAAGCGCTCGACCGAGTCGTGCGGCGCGATGCCGGCGATGACGCCGTGGATGTGGTCGTGCACCGCCTTGAAGTCGACCTTGGGCTCGCTGCCGTTGACGCCGAAGCGCGCGCTGGTGCGGTGCGCCTGAGCGTGGTGGGCCGCGGCCAGGATCGACTT
>JANQLT010000064.1 GCA_028280455.1 Kiloniellales bacterium | reverse complement strand
CCTTCTTGGCCTTGATCAGCTTGCGCAGGATCATCTTACGCTTGAGCGCGCTGATATGGTCGACGAAGAGCAGGCCCTCGAGGTGGTCCATCTCGTGCTGCACGCAGGTCGCCAGCAGGCCCTCGGCCTCGAGCTCCCGGGCCTCGCCCTGGCGATCCAGGTAGCGCACCTTGATCGAGGCCGGCCGCTCGACCTCCGCATAGTGCTCGGGCAGCGAGAGGCAGCCTTCCTCGTAGCTGGCCTCCTCGTCGGAGACCCAGAGCAGCTCCGGGGTGGCCATCTGGACGGGCGCGCGCGGGCCTTCCTTGGAGGACACATCGACCACGATGATCCGCTTCAAAATGCCGACCTGCGGCGCGGCCAGGCCGATTCCCGGCGCGTCGTACATGGTCTCCAGCATATCGTCCATCAGCCGCCGGATCTCGTCGTCGACGCGCTCGACGGGCGCGCAGCGCCTCTTCAAGCGCGGATCCGGGGCGACGATGATCGGCAGCAGGGCCATGGCGGCAGGACGGCTCCAAGAACTTGGAATGATTCCAAAAACAGGCCTAGAAGGCTTAGATATTCCCTGCACCCCGCAGCGTCAAGAAGACCTCGGCGCAGACCAGATTCCCCGCGCGCCTTTCCGTTTGGCGACTCGGCGGCGGCCTCCCGGTGCTCGGGGCCTCATGATGGACTTCATCACCAGCATCGAGCCCGGCGTCCTGGCCGTCGGGGTCGGCGGCCTCGGCCTCCTGATCGGCGTCCTGCTGGTGCTCTCCACGACCGCGGGGCGCAGCGCCCGGGCGGCCGACGAGATGGCCTCGCTACGCGGCCGGCTGGCGCAGATCGCCGAATCCCAGGCCGCCCAGCAGGCGCAGCTCGCCGAGCGGCTGCAGTCGCAGGAGCGCAGCGTGACCCGCTCGCTGGAGGAGCGGCTGACCGATCTCTCGCGCCGGGTCGGCGACCAGCTCTCGCAGTCCTCGACGCGCCACCACGAGTCGATGACCGACCTGCGCGAGCGCCTGGCGGTGATCGACCGCGCCCAGAAGACCATCACCGAGCTCTCCAGCCAGGTGGTCGGCCTGCAGGACATCCTGGCCAACAAGCAGGCCCGCGGCGCCTTCGGCGAGATCCAGCTCAACGACATCGTCGCCTCGATCCTGCCGCCCTCGGCCTACGGCTTCCAGGTCAGCCTCGGCCAGGGCCGGGTCGACTGCCTGCTCAAGCTGCCCAACCCGCCCGGGCCGATCGCCATCGACGCCAAGTTCCCCCTGGAGAGCTACCGGACCCTGCGCGAGGCGGCCGACGACACCGCCCGTACGGCGGCGGGCAAGCGCCTGGCGCTGGACGTACGAACGCACGTCAAGGCCATCGCCGAGAAGTACATCATCCCCGGCGAGACCGCCGACTCGGCGCTCCTGTTCCTGCCCAGCGAGGCCGTCTACGCCGAGCTTCACGCCAATTTCCGGCCGGTCATCGAGGAGTCCTTCCGGGCCCGGGTCTGGATCGTCTCGCCGACCACCCTGATGGCCACCCTGAACACCGTACGAGCGGTGCTCAAGGACGTACATCTGCGCGAGCAGGCCGGCGCGATCCAGGCCGAGATCGCCGCCCTGCTGCAGGACGTCGAGCGCCTCGACGACCGTGTCGGCAAGCTGCAGCGCCACTTCGACCAGTCCGCCGAGGACCTGCGCCGGATCCGCATCTCCACGGAGAAGGTCACCAAGCGCGGCGAGCGGATCGCCGCCCTCGAGGTCGGCGAGCTGCAAGGCGAGGTCCTCGAGGCCGATGCGGGGAGCCCGCCCAAGCCTCGCCTGGTGGTCGAGCAAACGCTCGGCGACTGATTGGGCCCTTCCGGTCGGTCACTGATCGTCTCGGCAGCCGTCGGGACTGCTGAAATTCTACACGGATGAACACGGATACCCACGGATTCACACGGATAAGAGAAGAAATCCTCTATTTGTTTCATTGAGTTATCTGTGTTCATCCGTGTCCATCCGTGTAGAAGGGCCAATGCCTGTCCGCAGACTGGCCATGCGTCCCCTGGCACTTACCCACACACCGTCGCCGGTTTAATCTCTCGGACGTACGCAACCGACGGCGCTCAAGACATGACCTATAGCGACAGCCGACGCCTGCTCGCGCAGGCCAGCCGGATCGCCGATGCCTACCTCGCGGCCCTGCCCGAGCGGCCGGTCGGCCGGCCGGTGCCCGTGGCCCAGCTCCGCGATCTGCTCGGCGGGCCTCTGCCCGAGACCGGCGAGGCGCCCGATGCCGTGCTGGAGCGCCTGGCCGGTGCCGCCGAGCAGGGCGTGGTCGCCACCACCGGGCCGCGCTACTTCGGCTTCGTCACCGGCGGCAGCCTGCCGGCGGCGATGGCCGCCGACTGGCTGACGGCACTCTGGGACCAGCCGGCCTTCGGCTACATCGCCGGGCCGGCCGCCGCCGTCGCCGAGGAGGTGGCGGCCGCCTGGATGGTCGAGCTGCTCGGCCTCGGCGAGGGCCGGCCGGTCAGCACCGGCTTCACCTCCGGCTGCACCATGGGCAACTTCACCGCCCTCGCCGCCGCCCGCCACGCGCTGCTCGCCAAGGCCGGCTGGGATGTCGAGGCCAAGGGCCTGTTCGGCGCGCCCGAGGTCGAGGTCGTGGTCGGCGCCGAGGCCCATGCCTCCGTCTTCCTGGCCCTGCAGATGCTCGGCTTCGGGCGCGCCCGCCTGCGCCAGGTGCCGGCCGATGCGCAAGGCCGGATGCGCGCCGAAGAGCTGCCGGCCGTGCTCGCCGCGTGCCAAGGCCCGGCCATCGTCTGCGCCCAGGCCGGCAACGTGAACAGCGGCGCCTTCGATCCCCTCGCGGCCATCGTCGAAGCGACCCGGGCCCATGGCGCCTGGCTGCACGTCGACAGCGCCTTCGGGCTCTGGGCCGCGGCCTCGCCCAAGCTGAAGCACCTGGCCGCCGGCATCGAGCAGGCCGACTCCTGGGCGACCGACGGCCACAAGTGGCTCAACGTCGGCTACGACTCAGGCCTGGTCTTCGTCGCCGACCCCCAGGCCCACCACGCCGCCATGTCGCTGTCGGCCGCCTACCTGCTGATGGCGCAGGAGGGCGAGCGGGACCCCTGCGACTGGGTGCCCGAGGCCTCGCGCCGGGCCCGCGGCTTCGCGGTCTACGCCGCCCTGCGCTCGCTCGGCCGCCGGGGCCTCGCGGAGCTGGTCGAGCGCAACTGCGCCCTCGCCGGCCGCTTCGCCAAGCGCCTGGCCGCCGAGCCCGGCATCTCGATCCTCAACGACGTGGTGCTCAACCAGGTCGTGGTGCGCTTCCACGCCGACCCGGGCGGCCGCGACGACCCGCAGGGCGACGACGCCTTCAGCAAGGCGGTGATCGCCGCCGTGCAGCAGGAAGGCACCTGCTGGGCCGGCGGCACGCACTGGCGCGACCGGGAGGCCATGCGGATCTCGGTCTCCAACTGGAGCACCACGGAGGCCGACATCGAGCGCTCCGCCGACGCGATCATCCGCTGCTGCCGCGCCGCCCGCGCCGCCAAGGTCGCGTGACAGGATTGCGGCGCCGGTTGTGGCCGGCTCGCAGATGACCGCGGGGGATAGCGTCGTTGCTAGGGGCGCGTGACGCGCACCTTGTAGCGCAGAGTCGCCTCGCCGCCGGCCGGCACGGCGAGGGTCCAGACCGGGCGGTTGGCGCTTTCGACCTCGTGCGCCTGGCTTTCCTCGACGACGCGCCAGCCCGGCGGCATCTGGCCGACCAGCTTGACCTCGATGGCGCTCGCCTTGGCGTTCTCGACGGTGACTTCCTGGCCGGTCTCGTAGGTCTTGTTGGAGATCCGGTCGAAGGCCGTGCGCCGGGACTTGCCGGTGACGTCGAAGGCACGGCCGGTGGTCAGCCGCAGGGTCTCGCCGGCCGCGCTGTGGCCGATGCGGTCCTCGCCGAGGAAGACCGGCGCCGTGCCGCCCGGCATGTCGGCCGGGCCGGCCTGGTAGACCCGCACCACGCCGGCGGGCAGCGGCCGGCCGAGCCCGCTCGCCTCGTCGTTCTCGAATTCGAGCCGGACCTGCGCCTTGACCGGGCCGATCTCCTCGGCGCCGCCGAAGCCGTTGATCAGCGCCTCGAAGCGGTACTGCTTGGTCACCGGCACCTCGGCCACGGCGAGCAGGCCGACCTGCTTGCTCTGCCGGTCGGCCAGGCTGAGCGGCCGCTCCAGGCCGTAGAGGTGCTGGTCGCCGAGCGGCTGCTGGGCGACCGGCGCGGCGGCGGCCATGGGCGCGTCGGCCATGGCCATCTCCATGGTCGCCGCCCGGGCCATGACCTTCGGCCCGCCGACCTGGTTGATCTGGCCGGCGACCAGCCGCAGGGTCGCTTCGTCGAAGTCGACGCCGCTGTCGTTGCGCAGGGTGATCAGCGCCGAAAGGTCGAGACGGTCCTCGGCCTCGTTCAGCCTGGCGACGTAGTCCGCCTGCCAAGTCAGGCCGCCGGTCAGGTAGGCGATGCCGAGCTCGCGGGCGCCGGCCTCGGCGCTCTGCAGGGTGGCGAAGAGCGTCGGGCGGTCGCGGAAGCCCTCGCGGCCGGCCTCGGCCTCGAAGACCAGGTCGCCGTGCGGCACCTGCTCGAGGCGCTCGCCGATGCGCACCAGCGGCAGATCGGCGATCGAGATCAGCCGGCCCTCCAGGTAGGTCGTCTCGCCCTGGGCCGCCTGACGCCGGACCCAGACGCGCGCGCCCAAGGCCCGCTCGAGCAGGCGGCGCGGGGTCATCAGGTCGACGTCGAAGCCCTGCTCGACCAGCGCCAGGCCGTCGCCGCTGAGGATCACGGTCTCGGGCTGCAACTGGCGGGAGACATCGAGGATGGCGAGGCGCTGCTCGCCGGCCGGCAGCTCGACGCGCCGCCGCTCGCTGACCAGCGCCAGGTTCGTATTGTAGATGGTCAGGGTGAGGGCGCTGCGCGCCTCCGGCCCGAGGGCCAGCTCGTCCTGTGCCAAGGAGGTCGCCGGGGTGCCCGTCAGGAGCAGCGGCGTCGCCAGCAGCGCGGCCGCGAGGGCGGCATGTCTCATGGTGTCGATCCTTCCCTTCGGATGGGCCCCCAGACCAGAATGATACGGGCCGGATTGATAGGGGCCAGATGCGGTCAGGCCCATGTCATTCAGGCGGGGCGGCGCGCCTTCAGGGCGGCCGTCAGGGTGCCGTCGTCGAGATAGTCCAGCTCGCCGCCGACCGGCACGCCGTGGGCCAAGCGCGAGACCGCGACCTCGACGCCGGCCAGCCTCTCGGCGATATAGTGCGCCGTGGTCTGGCCGTCGACCGTCGCGCCCAGGGCGAGAATCACTTCCGTCACGGCCGGCTCCTTGGCGCGTGTCACTAAGGAAGCGATACGCAGATCGTCGGGCCCGCGTCCATCGAGCGCCGACAAAGTGCCGCCCAGGACATGGTAGCGGCCGCGGAAGGCGCCGCTGCGCTCCAGCGCCCAGAGGTCGCCGACCTCCTCGACCACGCAGAGCAGCGAGGGCTCCCGCCGCTCGTCGCTGCAGATCGAGCAGGGCTCGACGCTGTCGAGGTTGCCGCAGATCGAGCAGTCGCGGATCGCCTGGGCGACCCGGTCCAGCGAAGCCGCCAGCGGCAGCATCAGGGACTCCCGCTTGCCCATCAGGTGCAGCACGGCGCGCCGCGCCGAGCGCGGCCCCAAGCCCGGCAGCCGCGCCATCAACTGGATCAGGGCTTCGAGCTCGTTCACCACCATGGCGCCGGCACCTTAGCCCCGGCCGGAGGGATTCGAAACGCCCGGGCTCGCGTCAGTCCCGGAAGTTGACGTACTGCAGGGGCAGGTCGAGCTTCATGCCCTTGACGGTCTGGATCGCGGCCTGCAGGTCGTCGCGCTTCTTGCCGGTGACGCGCAGCTCGTCGCCCTGGATGGCGACCTGGACCTTCATCTTGGCCGCCTTGATCTCCTTGACGATCTTCTTGCTCAGCTCGCTCGGCACGCCCTGGCGGACCACCACCTTCTGACGCACGCTCTGGCCGGCCGCCTTCTCCGGCTCCTGGAAGTCGAGCGCGCCGGCGTCAACCTTGCGCCGGGTCAGGTGCCCCTTCAGCAGCTCGTGCATCTGGCGCAGCTTGAGGTCGTCGTCGGCGAGGATGGTCAGCAGCGCTTCGTCGCGCTCGATGCTGCAGCTCGAGCCCTTGAAGTCGAAGCGCTGGTCGATCTCCCGGCGCATGGCGTTGATGGCGTTGTCGACCTCGGGCAGGTCGGTACGGGAAACGATGTCGAAGGACGGCATGGCACTCGCTCTCCACGCTCTTTGCGGGGCTCGGGTAGCGCTGGAATTATCTCGCGCGCGCCTCGCGGTTCAAGGGACGCTTTGGCGGCAGGCCTCCGCGCCCGAGGTCAGTTCTCAGCCGAGGGGACGCCGACGGCGGGCGCCAGGGTCCGCAGCACGTCGGCCGTCTCGTAGGGCACGCCGAGGCCTGCGGGCGGCGGCGCCTCGAAGAGCCGCACGGTGGCGTGGCCGTCGTAGCGGTGCGAAGGCCGCAGGAACCCGGTGGTGGCGCCGATGCCGGCATAGCGCAGGCGATTTCGGTAGTAGCGATGATGGAAGGCGCCGAAGCCGACGTAGCGCGGGAAGGCCGTGCCGTAGTAGCGCGTCTCGCGCTCGATCTCCTTGTCGAGCAGCAGGAAGTGCGGCGCCTGCTTCTCCTCGGCCAGCTTGGCGGCGCGGTAGAGCAGCAGGCGCTCGACCTGCTCGCGCGGCGTGCTGCGGTTGCCGGCGAAGCTGACCCGATAGGTGCGCGAGTCGACCTGCTCGTCGGCATAGCCGTAGGCCGAGCTCGGGCCGGCCTGGGTGTAGGGCGTCGGCTGCGCGCAGCCGGCCAAGAGCGCCAGCCCGGCGGCCGCGGCGAGCCTCGATGGCAGCGGAAAGCGCATGATCTCTATATGGGCTTGGCCGCAAGTGACGGCCAGGGGCGGCAGGCCACTCAGACGGGCTCGAGCGCTGCCCGGTCCAAGGCCTTGGCCAGCAGGACCTGCGCCGCGGCCTTGGCATCCTGCGCGGCACCGCGGTCGCCGCAGACATGGGCGACGACGATCGCCCCTTCCATCAGGATCACCAGTTGCCGGGCCAGGGCGTCGGGCTGCGCCGCCTCGGCGGCCCGCGCCAGGGTCCTGAGATAGTCCAACAGCAGGCGCTTGTGCTCGGCGCTGAGCGTGTGGGCCGGGTCCTCGGCCTTGCCGAACTCGGCGGCGGCATTGATGAACATGCAGCCGCTGAAGTCGCGGCCGGCGAACCACTCGCCGAGCACGTCGAAGGCGACCAGCAGGCGCTCGCGGGGCGCCTTGGCGCGGCGCTCGACCTCGCGCATGAACCAGTCCCGGAAGCGCTCGTCGCGCCGGCGCAGGGCGGCCAGGATCAGCTCGTCCTTGGACTTGAAGTGCTTGTAGAGGGTCATCTTGGCGACGCCGGCCTCGGCCAGGATCCGGTCGACCCCGGTGGCATGGAAGCCCTCCCGGTAGAACAGGTCGAGGGCGGTATCGATGAGCTGCTCGCGCCGGCTGGCGGCCATGGATCCGTGGCTCCAAGTAGAATGACCAGTCTGTCGGATCAATATGAGGAATCTCGTCTTGCTGCGCAAGGCTCGGAGCGATGCGCGAGCTCTTGAAGGCCATATATGGTTAACCTGGGAATTTCACGCGATATATAGTGCTTGCGGCCGCATGGTTAACCAAACCTGAACCGGCCTGCTTCCTTGACAAGACAGACAAGTCTGTCTATATTGCCTTGAGACAGCGATTCACCATGACGAATGGAGGAGTCCCATGTTGTCGTTGATCGCCTGGTTCGCCGCCGTCCGCCTGCCCTATCAGGCCGCCAAGCAGGGGATCGTCCTGCACTGAGCGGCCGCGACGTCCGGCAAGGAGAGCAAGACCATGGTTCGAGACAGCAAGAGCGGCCCGGCGCCGCTGCGGGACGACGCGGCCGCCATCGCCGCCCTCCTGACCTGCTACGACGTCTGGAGCGCGACGCCGCAGCGCGACTGCCCCGCCGACCTGCTCCGGGCGATCGTGCCCGGCGCCGACTGATGGACGCCCGAGGCGGCCGGAAGAGCGACCGGGGCCACGTCAGCGACATCGTCTTCACGCCGGCCGTCAAGGCAGCGCAGGCGCGGCTCGGCTCGCGCCAGGCCTACGCCGAGATGGAAGAGGGCCCCGGCGGCTGGCAGGACCAGGTGACGCCCGAGCTGGCCGCCTTCATCGCCGAGCGCGATTCCTTCTACCTGGCCAGCGTCAACGGCGCGGGCCAGCCCTATATCCAGCATCGCGGCGGCCCCGTCGGCTTCCTCAAGGTGCTCGACGACAAGACCCTCGCCTTGGCCGACTTCCGCGGCAACCGGCAGTACATCTCGCTCGGCAACCTGACCGAGAACGACAAGGTCGCGCTCTTCCTGATGGACTACCCGAACCGGCGCCGCGTGAAAATCTGGGGCCGGGCCCGTTTCGTCGAGGACGACCCGGCCCTGGTCGAGCGCCTGGCGACGCCCGGCTACCGCGCCAAGCCCGAGCGTGCGTTGCTGATTCATGTCGACGCCTGGGACGCCAACTGCCCACAGCACATCACCCCGCGCTTCACCGAGCCACAGATCGTCCAGGCCACTGACGGCCTGCGTCAACGCATCGTCGAGCTGGAATCAGAAGTCGCCGCGCTACGCAGCAGACTCAGCGAGGACGCGGATGGGGAGAGCGTGATCGAGTCGTGAGTGGCACTCGGACAAAAGCCCGAGAAACGTGAAACAGCGATTCGACACGGATGAACACGGATAACAGAAAACCAGAATCCCTATTGGTTATCCGTGTCCATCTGTGTTCATCCGCGCCAAACGACCAACGTCTTCCCGCCCACACTCACCCCGGCAAGTGGGCCTCCAGTAGCCGGCTCAAGCGCTCGACGTAGGTGGTCTCGACGGGGTCGGGCCGCGCCTTGTTGAACCTGTGGCCGAGCTCGGCCATGAAGTCGAGACTGAAGAGCGCGACATAGAAATCCTGGACGGCCCGCTGTTCCTCATCCGGGCGCAGTATGTCCAGCCAGGCATCGGCATAGGCCGGGTCACGGCCGTTCGCCAGCAAGGCCACGCGGATCAAGGCGACGAGGAACAGGGGATCGCCGAAACAAACGTCGTCGACGTCGACGATCCCGCTCAACCGCTCACCGTCGACGATGACGTTCTTCGTCGTGATGTCGTGCAGGAAGGGCACCGGCTGCACCGTCGCGAACGTGTCTTGAAAGAGCGCCGCGGCGGACTCGACCCGGTCGGCATGGCTTTCGCTTACCACCGCAGCGTCGCGAATGCGCCGGCGGCTGCGGGCCAACTGGCCGGCGATCGTCTCGCTCCAGGTGGCGTTCGGAAAGGGCCCGTCGAGGCGCGGCGTGAAACCGTAGCCCTGCCCTAGAGGTAGCGCGGTGACGATCGCCTGCAACGCGCTCAGCCTGCGGGCCAAGCCGACCAGCGCCTCTTGCGGCAGGTCGCCGACCAGGTCGCCAAGGTCACGGCCAGGCAGGCGCTCGAGGACGACGAAGGGGAAAGGGTGCCGCTCCAAGCTCAGGTCGGCATGCAAAACCTCGGGCAGCGGCAGATCGCGCGGCCGAAGCTGCGCCGACCAGTAGAGCGCATTGCGCGCGACGGCGACGTCCTCGCGGCGCGAGGCGCGCACGACCACCGCGTCGCCCTTGTGCGAGACCGCCTCGTAGACGAAATGCCGCTGGCCGGTCGCAAAGCGGCGGACCGTCGCGACGTCGGCCAGGATTGTGGCGGCCATGGCCGCCGCCGTTGTCTCGTCAGGCTCCGCTGCCGGGCGCTCGACGGCAGCCTCCTATCCCAGACGCTCGGCGAAAAAGGCGAGCGTGCGCTCGCGGGCCAAGGCGGCGCTCTCCGCGTTGTAGTCGGCGCGCTGGTCGCAGTTGAAGCCATGGCCGGCCGGGTAGGTGTGGATCGGCAGCTCCGGATAGGCCGCGCGCACCGCGGCGATATGCTCGGGCGTGATGAAGGCGTCCTTGTCGCCGAAGTGCAGCATGACCGGGCAGCGCGGCGGGCGGTCCAGGTTGTCCTGGATGCCGCCGCCGTAGTAGCCGACGGCGGCGGCCAGATCGAGCGCCGCCGCGGCCTGCCAGGCGACCAGGCCGCCCCAGCAATAGCCGACCAGCGCCGTCGGCCCGGCCTCGGCAACGGCGGCCCGGGCCGCCTCGATGTCGCGCAGCACGGCCTCGGCCTCGACGGCGCCGCGCAGCGCCCGGCCGCGCATCAGATCGTCCTCGCCGTAGCCGAGCTCGACGCCGCGCTCGGCCCGGTCGAACAGCGCCGGCGCGATCGCCAGGAAGCCCTCGGCGGCAAAGGAGTCGGCGACGGCCCGCATGTGGTCGTTGACCCCGAAAACCTCCTGCACGACGACCAGGCCGGCGCGCGGCGTCCCGTCCGGCCGGCTCAGGTAGGCGGCGAAGCTGTGGCCATCCGCGGCCTCGAGGGTGACTGTCTCGCTATCGCTCATGGCGGCCTCCCGGTTCCCGTTGCTCAGCGGCGACAAAGCTCTTCGATCACGCCGTAGGTGGCGCGCAGGCCCATGGCCTCGCCGCCGATCGGCCGGCCCGGCCGGGCCCTAGTGTTCCAGGCCATGATGTCGAAGTGCGCCCAGGGAATCCCCCGGGCGACGAACTCCTGCAGGAACAGCGCGGCGGTGATGGCGCCGCCGAAGCCGCCCTCGGAAATGTTGTTGAGGTCGGCGACCTTGCTGTCCAGCAGGCGCCGATAGGGCTCGAACAGCGGCAGCCGCCAGACCGGGTCGTGTGCCGCCGCGCCGCAGCGCGCGAAGCTCTCGGCGACCGCGTCGTCGGAACAGAACAGCGCCGGCAGCTCCGTGCCCAGCGCCACCCGGGCCGCGCCGGTCAGCGTCGCGAAGTCGATCAGCAGGTCCGGCTTCTCGCGGCTCGCCTCGGTCAGGGCATCGGCCAGGACCAGCCGGCCTTCGGCATCGGTGTTGCCGATCTCGACGGTCAGGCCGCGGCGGCTGCGGATCACGTCGAGCGGCCGGAAGGCATTACCCGACACGGCATTCTCCACCGCCGGCACCAGCACGCGCAGCCGGACCGGCAGGCGCGCGGCCATCACCAGGTGGGCCAGGCCGAGCACATGGGCCGCGCCGCCCATGTCCTTCTTCATCAGCTTCATGCCGCCGGCCGACTTGAGGTCGAGGCCGCCGGTGTCGAAGCAGACGCCCTTGCCGACCAGGGTGACCCGCGGCCCGCGGCGGCCCCAGCGCAGGTCGATCAGGCGCGGCGCGCGCGTGCTGGCCCGCCCAACGGCGTGGATCAGCGGATAGTTCCTGGTCAGCAGGCTCTTGCCCTGGATCACCGAGACCCGTGCCTCGAAGCGGCGGCCCAGCGCGCGCGCCGCGGCGGCCAGCTCGGCGGGGCCCATGTCCTCGGCCGGCGTGGTGATCAGGTCGCGGACCAGGGCCACGGCCTCCAGCTCGCGCGTCACCGCCGCCCTGTCGGCCGCCTTCGGCCAGACCAGCCGCGCGCCCGGCGCCTTGACCTCCCGGTAGCGGCCGTAGCGATAGCTGGCCAAGCCCCAGCCGAGCGCGGCCTGCCCGGCGGCGGCCTTGCCGAGCCGGCCGGCCAACGTGTAACGGCCGGCCGGCAGGCGGCCCGGCAGGGCAGCCGCCGACCAGGGGCCCTCGGCCGGGTCGTGGCCGGCCAGCACGCCCTCGAGAACGCCGCTTTCGCCCGGCAGCAGGCAGAGCGCGCCGGGCTCGGCCCCGAAGCCGGTGGCCTCGATCCAACGGCGCAGGCGCGCCGGCTTGCGCGCCAGCCAGGCCTTCAAGGCCTCCCTCTCGAGCAGGGTGATCGGCACCGGCGCCTTCCCGCCGCGCGCGGTCAGGGCGAATCTCTCTTCCAAGCTTGGCATCGCGCTTCGCTCCCGGCAGGAGAGTTGGGGACGGGCCCACGTCGCCGCGGGCAAGGCTTGCGTCGATCCGCGCCCCGGGCCCAAATGCCGGCTCGGCATCGGCGGGGAGCGGGTATCGACTTGGCGGACTGTAGCATCACCCTCGGCAACAAGAACTACTCCTCCTGGTCGCTGCGCGGCTGGCTGGTCCTGGAGCGCTGCGGCATCCCCTTCGAGGAGATCGTCGTCCCCCTGCGCCAGGCCGACACGCGGGCGCGCATCCTCGAGCACAGCCCGAGCGGCAAGGTGCCCTGCTTGCGGCTGCACGAAGCCGGGCAGGACCTCGTGGTCTGGGATTCCCTGGCGATCGCCGAGGCCCTGGCCGAGCGCTTCCCGCAGGCCGGGCTCTGGCCGGCGGAGGCCGCCGCCCGGGCCCGGGCACGGGCGGTCGCCGCGGAGATGCACGCCGGCTTCGGCGCGCTACGCCAATGGCTACCGATGGACATGCGCGCGTCGCGCCCGGCGGAGGGCCGCAAGCTGCGGGCGGCGCCGGGTGTCGAGGCGGACGTCGCCCGGGTGGTGGCGATCTGGGAAAGCTGCCGCCGGGATTTCGGCGCGCCGGCCGGCGGCGACTTCCTGTTCGGCGGCTTCGGCGCCGCCGACGCGGCCTACCTGCCGGTGGCCTCGCGCTTCCGAACCTACGGGATCGGGCTCGGCGGCCCGGCGGCCGCCTATGCCGAGACGCTGCTCGCCTGGCCGCCGCTGGCCGCCTGGCGCCAGGCGGCGGAGACCGAGCCTTGGGTCATTGAGTTTCCGGAGCTGGACCCGATTCTTCGGCCCCGTTGAGGCCCGACTCCTCGGGATCCGTCTCGTCGAGACCGGACTCGTCGGCACCGCCGATCAGCGACTGCTCGCGGTACCAGCGCTCGGCGCCGGGATGCAGCGGGATCGCCAAGCCGGAGAGGGCGGTCTCGGCGCTGATCAGCTCCCCCTTGGGATGGCCGTCCTTCAGCAGGTGCGCCGTGTTCTCGTTCCAGAGGGCGCGGGTGATCTCGTAGACCATGTCGTCGGACAGCTTCTCGGAGACGATGAGCTGGGCGCCGACGGAGAGCGTCTCGGTGCGCGGCACGTTGAAGTAGGTGCCGGAGGGAATCGCGCTCTTGGCGAAGAAGGGATAGATCCAGAGCAGGTCTTCGATCTCGGTGCCGCTGATCGGCACCAGGGAGATCAGGTTGTCCGCCGCCAGCTCGGTGACCGCGGCGGCCGGCGTGCCGGCGACGAAGAAGAAGCCGTCGATCTCCCCGGCCCGCAGGGCGTCGGCCGCTTCGCCGGCGGGCAGCCCGAACAGCTCGAGGTCGCTTGGACCGATGCCATAGGCCTCGAGTATCAGCACGGCATCGACCCGCGTGCCCGAGCCTTCGCGGTCGACCGAGATGCGCTTGCCGCGCACGTCGGCGACCTCGCGAATGCCGGCCTCCTGGCTGACCACGAGGTGCACGGACTCCGGAAAGAGGTTGGCCACGGCGCGGATCGAGTCCAAGGCGCCGTTCGCCTTGAAGATGCCGTTGCCGTTGTAGGCCCAATAGGCGATGTCCGCCTGGCTGAGGCCGGATTCCAGGTCGCCGCGGTGGATCGCCTCGAGGTTGGCCACCGAGCCCTCGGTCGACTGGGCGACCGCGATCAGGCCGGTCACCCCGCAACTGCCGCCGAGATCGCATTCGCGGCTGCCCGGCGGCTTGCTGATGGCGTTGGCGATGATGCCGCCGATCGGGAAATAGGTGCCGGCCGTCGTGCCCGTGCCGATCCGGAAGAAGGTGACGTCCTGCGCCGCGGCGACGGCGCCGAGCAGCGGGGCGGCCAGCAGGAAACCGACGATACCGAAGATGGCAAGGCGGCGGGGCGCAATTCGCCCCCGCTGCCGAGTCCCGGCGTCGGAGGGGCGACGGCGCCCGAAACCGATTGGTCGTCTCACGAACGGGTCCTTCCGCGATCGCGCGCGGCTCATTCGGCCGCGGACCCCTCACCCTTGGCTCAGAACATGATATAGCAACAGTAATCGCGGCTTTCCAGTCGGCCGATCACTTGAAATGCTGAGATTTCGGCCCGACGGTGCCAGCTCTGCGACGACAGGCATAAGATGAAACGACGGACAGGTTAATCAAGTTAAGGGCCATGAACCTCGCCAATCTCCTACAGCGCGCCGGCCGCAGCGATCCCCAAAACGCCGCCCTGGCGCTCGGGACCAGACCGGTCGCGGCCTACGGCGACCTGGCCCGGCGCGTGGCGACGATCGCCGGCCGGCTCCGCGAGCGCCACGGCCTGCAGGCCGGCGAGCGCGTCGCCCTGGCGCTCAGCAACTGCCCGGAGAGCATCGAGCTGCTCTTCGCCTGCTGGCATGCCGGGCTCGCGGCGGTGCCGATGAACGCCAAGCTGCACGGCAGCGAGTTCGCCTACATGCTGGAGAACAGCGGCGCCCGGCTCTGCTTCGTTACCTCGGACCTGGCCGCGACCATCGGCGCGGCCGCCAAGGCCATGCCGGCCGGCGGCACCGTCGTCGAGATCGGCTCGGCCGACCACCGCAAGCTGGCCGAGGGCGAGCCGGCCGAGATCGCCACGGTCGCGCCCGACGACCTGGCCTGGCTGTTCTACACCAGCGGCACCACGGGCCGGCCGAAGGGCGCGATGATCACCCACCGCAACCTCTTCGCCATGCTGCTGAGCTACTTCATCGACGTCGACCGGGTCGCGCCGGGCGACGCGATCATCCATGCCGCGCCCCTGTCGCACGGCTCCGGCCTCTACATCCTGCCGCACCTCGCCGCCGGCGCCTGCCAGGTGGTGCCGGAGAGCGGCGGCTTCGATCCGGCCGAAGTTCTCGACCTGCTGCCGGCGCATCCGGGCAGCAGCCTGTTCATGGCGCCGACCATGGTGAAGCGCTTTACCGACCATGGCAGCGAGGGCGACACGCGCAACCTCAAGACCGTCGTCTACGGCGGCGGGCCGATGTACGTCGAGGACCTGAAGCGGGCCATGGCGCGCTTCGGCCCGGTCTTCGTGCAGATCTACGGCCAGGGCGAGAGCCCGATGACCATCACCTCGCTGACCCGCGCCCAGCATCAGGACAGCGACCATCCCGACTACGAGGCCCGTCTCGCCTCGGTCGGCCGGCCGCAGAGCGTGGTCGAGGTCCGCGTCGCCGACGGCGAGGACCGCAGCCTGCCGCCGGGCGCGCTGGGCGAGGTGCTGGCGCGCGGCGACAGCGTGGTGCCCGGCTACTGGCAGAACCCGGAGGGCAGCGCCGAGACCCTGCGCGGCGGCTGGCTGCACACCGGCGACCTCGGCGTGATGGACGAGGCCGGCTTCCTGACGTTGAAGGACCGCTCCAAGGACGTCATCATCTCCGGGGGCGCCAACATCTATCCGCGCGAGGTCGAGGAGGTGCTGCTGCAGCACGAGGCGGTCTCGGCCTGCGCCGTGATCGGCCGGCCCGATCCCGACTGGGGCGAAGCCGTCTTCGCCTTCGTCGTGCCGCGCGAGGGCGCCCCGCCGGACGACGCGGCGCTCGACGCGCACTGCCTGGAGAAGATCGCCCGCTTCAAGCGCCCCAAGGGCTACCGCTTCGTCGCGGCCCTGCCGAAGAACAACTACGGCAAGGTGCTCAAGACCGCCCTGCGGGAGATGCTCGACGAGAGCTAGCGCGCTTGGCCTTGCGGCGCTTGTAGAGGACCGGGGCGAGAGACAGCAGGCCGAGGCCGACCAGGGCGGCGATCACCTCGGGCGTCAGGACCGAGGCCGGCGAGAAGCTCTCGTTGGCGTCGAACACGCTGCCCAGGCCGGCGCCGGCGAAGGTGAAGACGAAGGCGCCGGGGATGATGCCGATGAAGGTGGCCAGCCCGTAGCTGCCGAGGCGCATGCCGAGGAAGGCCGGCACCAGGTTGACCAGGAAGAAGGGGAACAGCGGGATCAGCCGCAGGGTCAGCAGGTAGCTGAAGGCGTTCTCGCGGAAGCCGGCCTCCATCGAGGCGATGGCCGGGCCGGCCCGGCGGCGCAGGCTGTCGCCGAGCGCGGTGCGGGCGATCAGGAAGACCGCCGAGGCGCCGGCGGTGGCGCCGAGCACCACCCAGAGGGTGCCGAGCCAGGGCCCGAAGAGGAATCCGCCGGCGATCGACAGCAGCGCGCCGCCGGGCAGCGAGACCGCGGTGGCCGCGGCGTAGATCAGGATGAAGCCGAGCGCCGCCAGCAGGAAGCGCTGCTCGACCAGCTCCATCAGCAGGACCCGGTTCTCGCGCAGGGCCTCGAAGCTGAGATAGTCCTGCAGGCCGAAGGCGAAGGCCGTGCCGGTCAGGCCGGCCAGCAGTAGCAGCGGCAACCAGCGCTTCAGGGCGCCGCCTTTGGCGGGCTTCGCCGCGCCGGCATCGCGGGGCAGCTCGTCGGCGGGCAGGTCGTCGTTGGCGATCCGGTCGGGCGACGAGATCATCACCTCTACTCCTTATCCGCGCCGCGCTCAGGGCAGGCGTTGCAGGAAGCGAACGACCTTGCGGGTCCGCTCGCTGAACAGGGAGGGCGTGAAGTACTGCCCGGCGGCGCGCTTGGAGACCTCGCTGCGCGTCGGGTAGGGCGCGATGATGCCGGCCATGGCGCCGATCTTCAGGCGCCGGTCGACCGCCAGGACCCAGGGCAGGATCAGCTCGCCGGCGCTGGCGCCGACGATGGTCGCGCCCAGCACCTTGCCGCCCTTGCCGGTCACCACCTTGATGAAGCCTTCGGTGGCACGCTCGGACTGCGCCCGGTCGTTCTCGGCGAAGGGCCAGGACACGACCTTGACCGCCGCGCCGTGACGCTCCCGGGCCTGCGCCTCGGTCAGGCCGACCTGCGCCAGCTCGGGGTCGGTGTAGGTGACCCAGGGCACGGCGTCGGTCTTGACCTTGGCCGGCAGGCGGAACAGCGCGTTGCGGATCACGATGCCGGCGTGATAGCCGGCCATGTGGGTGAACTGCAGGCCGCCGGCGACGTCGCCGATGGCGAAGATCCTCTTGTTGCTGGTGCGCAGCCGCCGGTCGACGGCGATGCCCTTGGGGCTGTAGTCGACGCCGGCGCGCTCCAGGTCGAGGCCCTGCACGTTGGGCCGGCGCCCGGCGGCGACCAGCAGGTGCGAGCCCTCGATGCGCGCCTCGGCAGCACCCTCGCCGCCGGCGAGGATCGCCGCGACGCCGTTGCCGCTGCGCTCGACGCGCTCGATCCTGACGCCCTCGTGGATGTCGATGCCCTCGGCCGCGAAACGCGCCCGCACCACCTCGGCGGCGTCGGGGTCGTCCTTGCCCATGAAGGAGAAGGCTTCCAGCACGGTGACCTTGGCACCGAGGCGCCGGTGGGCCTGGGCCATCTCGGCGCCGATCGGGCCGCCGCCGATGACGATCAGGTGCTCGGGCGCGCTGGTCTGCTCGAAGACCGACTCGTTGGTCATGTAGGGGACCCGGTCGAGGCCCGGCAGCGGCGGCGCGGCCGGCGAGGAGCCGGTGGCGATGACAAAGCGCTTCGCCTTGACCCGGATGCCGTCGGCCTCGACCTCGTCGGGCCCGAGGAAGTGGGCGCTGGCCTTGATGACACGCACGCCGAGGCCTTCGAATCGCTCGACCGAGTCGTGCGGCGCGATTGTCGCGATGACGCCATGGACGTGATCGTGGACCTTCTGGAAATCGATCGGCGGCTCATTGTGGCCGTTGACGCCGAAGCGGCCGCCGTCGCGCATTTCCTGGGCCGCGTGACCGGCGGCGAGCATGGCCTTGGAGGGAACGCAGCCGCGGTTCAGGCAGTCGCCGCCCATCTCCGCGCGCTCGATCAGCACGACCTCGGCGCCCATTTGCTGGGCCCCGGCGGCCACGCTGAGGCCGCCCGAGCCGCCGCCGATGACGCAGATATCGGCCTTGATCGTTTCCGTCGCTGACATTCTTTCCCCCTTCAGGTCATGTCTCGCCGCCAAACCGGTCTCAGGCTCGCGGGCTCAGGCCTCGACGCGGATCTTGTAGTCGAGGGTCGGGTTGAGCGGGCAGGAGAAGAGGTAGTCGCCCGGCTTCAGCTCGACCGTGTAGTCCCGGGTGGCACCCTGGTGCAGGCCGCCGCCGGAGACGCTCGGCAGGGTGGTGCGGCCGACCAGGCCTTCGCCGCGCAGCCAGAAGCCCAGCTCGTAGGGCACGTCGCGGTTGGTCACCCGGAAGGTGTACTTGCCCGGCTTCAGGGTCATGACCTCGGAGGCGGCCAGGCGGTCGTCGCCGCTGTCGGCGTTGACGGCCTCGCAGTCGGCCTTCTTGCCGGAGGTGAAGCCGTGGTCGATACCCTGCTCGGGCTCGAGGAACTGGCAGGCGGTCTGGGTCAGCTCGATCACGCTGCTCTCGGCCGCGAGGGCGCCGTTGGCGCCGACCGCCAGACCGGCGGCAAGACCGATGGCGGCCAGGCTGGCCTTGGCGAAGGAAGTGGTCATCAAGGGGTCTCCTTAGGGTTGCTGTCCGGGCCGGGCCACTGCTGGGACGCTAGGGCGAGGGGCCGTCGGCCTGTCCCAGAAGCTGGGTCCGCCGGGGCCCGGGGTCGAATATCGATTGGCTTCCGAATCCATAGCCGTTAGCTATTGCTGCGGCTTAGATGGGCCTCGGACGTGACGAGGTTTCGGGTGCTCACGACACTGTGATAGCCGGCGGCTTTGCCAACCGGAGGACGGCGCCTTGGAGATGCACCAGGTCCGCTACTTCCTGGCGGTCTGCGAGAGCCTCAACTTCACGCGAGCGGCCAAGGCCTGCAACGTCGCCCAGCCCTCGCTGACCAAGGCCATCCGCAAGCTGGAGGCGGAGCTCGGCGGCCCGCTGTTCAGCCGCGAGCGCAACCGGACCCACCTGACCGAGCTGGGCCAGATCGTCCGGCCGCACCTAGAGCGGATCACCGAGGCCGCGGCGGGTGCGAGCCTCGAGGCCGAGAGCTTCCGCAGCCTGCAGAAAGCCCACCTCAAGCTCGGCGTGATGTCGACCATCAACCCGCAGCGCGTGATCCCGCTGCTCGACCTCTTGCGGCGGCGCCTGCCGAACCTCGACCTGGAGCTAGAGGAAGCCCGCGGCCAGCACCTGGTCGAGCGCCTGCTCGAGGGCGAGCTGGCCGTGGCGCTGATCGGCCTGCCCGACTATCCGGCGCGCCTCGACAGCACGCCGCTGTTCCGCGAGCGCTACACCGTGGCCTTCCGCAAGGGCCATCGTTTCGAAGGCATGACCACCGTGCCGCTCGCCGCGCTCGACCAGGAGGACTACGTGCTGCGCACGCACTGCGAGTTCTCGGACCACATGACGGCCCGCGGCCTGCAGCGCGAGATCGGCGTGGTGGTGCGCTACAGCAGCGAGCGCGAGGACTGGGTGCAGGCCATGGTGCTGGCCGGGCTCGGCTGCTCGATCATGCCGGAGTTCCTGCCCGCGATGCCCGGCATCACCACGCGCGTGCTGATCGAGCCCGAGGTCGAGCGCTGCGTCAGCCTGGTCACCGTCGCGGGCCGCCGCTACAGCCCGACCGTCGAAGTCCTGCTACGCACCGCCAGCCAGTTCGACTGGGATAGCGCGACGGCAGCTTGAGATCGATCAGAACGAAAAGACAAGGCTTACACGGATGAACACGGATACCCACGGATTCACACGGATAACAAAAAACAAAAGTTGTTAGTTGTTATCCGTGTGAATCCGTGGGTATCCGTGTTCATCCGTGCAAAATTACCGTTCCTCTCGACGACCTCACTGAATCACCACGCAAGCCTCGATCGGCGTGCCGTGCAGCCGGCGCTCGGCGGTCTCTCGGATGCGCCGGATCATCGCGTAGAAGCCGTTGCTGCGCGACGGCGAGAGGTGCTCGGCGAGGTCGAGCCGGCGCAGCACCTCGCGGGTGTCGATCTCGAGGATCTCTTCCGGCGTCTTGTCGTCGAACAGCAGCAGGGCGATGGCGATCAGGCCCTTGACGATGTGGGCGTCGCTGTCGGCGACGAACTGGATGCGCGACTCGTCGGTCGGATCGGCCCGCGGCACCAGCCAGACGCGGCTGACACAGCCCTGCACCCGGTAGTCGTCGATCTTGTATTCGTCGGGCAGCGGCTCGAGCTTGCGGCCCAGGTCGATGATGTAGCGGTAGCGCTCTTCCCAGTCGTCGAGGAACTCGAAGGTCTCGGCCAGCTCTTGCAGCGCGGCGGTCACGAGGCCGGCTCCTTGGGCTCCTCGGGCTCGAGCAGCACCTGCACCGCGCCGTCGCGCACCGCGTGATAGAAGCAGTTTCGCCGCAGCGTGTGGCAGGCCGGCCCTTCCTGCTCGACCAGCAGCAGGATCGCGTCCTTGTCGCAGTCGTAGCGCAGCTCGACCAGATGCTGACGGTGGCCGGAGGTCTCGCCCTTGCGCCACAGCGACCGCCGCGAGCGCGACCAGTAGCAGACGCGGCCCGAGGTCAGGGTCTCGCGCAGGGCCTCGGCGTTCATCCAGGCCAGCATCAGGACTTCGCCGTCGGCGTGCCGCTGGGCGATCGCCGGCACCAGGCCGGCCGCGTCGAAGGCGATCTCGCCGACGATTTGATCGGCCAGTTCGTCACGCGTTACATCGGCGCTGACACTGTCTTGTTGCATGGGCTCTATGGCGGCGAAGCCTTGCCGCCCTCAGTTCGAGGGCCGCGGCCGGACGACGTAGCAGCCGTCCTCGATGCCGGTGAAGAACTCGTCGATCTGCGGATGACGCACCGGCTCGCCGGACTCGTCCGGCACCAGGTTCTGCTCCGAGACGTAAGCGATGTAGGTCGTCTCCTCGTTCTCGGCCAGCAGGTGATAGAAGGGCTGGTCCTTCTTCGGACGGACCTCTTCCGGGATCGACAGCCACCACTCCTCGGTGTTGGCGAAGACCGGGTCGACGTCGAAGATCGCCCCGCGAAAGGGGTAGTAGCGATGCCGGACGATCTCGCCGAGGCCGTATTTGGCGCTGCGCATCTCCGTAGTCTGCTGTCCAGTCGTCACGACGGAATCCTCACTAATTCCCGGCGCAAGGGCGCAATGCCTGCGAGATACGACCCAATGTGAACGCCCCGGCTGCCCCGGGCAAGCCCCGCTCGCCCACGGCGCCTCGGCCCCCTACTTCTACGCGCGCCGCGCCCGAGCCGATCTACCTGCGGGCCCGAAACCCGGGTGTTTGGCGCCCGGAAAAGCGGCCGCTCAGACCTCCATCAAGGAGACGCCGCAACGCCGCGCGGCGGCCCGCAGGCCGGCGTTGCGGGTTGCCAAAGTCGCCGAGCGGCGGACGGCGAGCTCCAGGTAGGCCGCCTCGTAGGTCGAAAGGCCATGGCTCCTGGCCAGCAGGCGAGTCTGGTCGCCGGCCCGCAGGGCGGTCTCGCCGTCGACCTCGACCGGCAGCTCGCGGACCAGCTCGAGGAAGTGGCCGACCTCCGCCTCGCTGAGGATCTGGCGCTTCTGGGCCCCTATCAGGACATTGGTCAGCTCGAGCATCCAGTGGCCCGGCACGTAGCCGCGCTCGTCGCGCAGGGCTTCGAGCACCGAATCGCTGTAGGCATCGCCGCGGTCCTCGAAGCACCAGCCGAGCGCGATGTCGGCATCCAGGACCAGGCCGCTCATGACCGGCCGGCACCCATCAGGTTGTCGGACAGCACCGGCGGGCCGAGCTGCTTGCCGAGCCGGAAGGCCCGTAGGGCGGCGATGGTCTCGATCAGGGGATGGCGCCGGGCGCCGGTCGGCGGCACCAGCTCGGCCACCGCCACGCCGTGCTTGGTGATGGTGATGCGCTCGCCGCGCGCCACCCGGTCGAGCAGGCTGGCAAGGTGGGTCTTGGCCTCGTAGGCGCCGATCTTGGTCATGGAAATCTCCGGATGGCCCCGCGCCGCCGCTGGTCGGCGACTGGTCGTTTTCCGTAAGAATGGCCCATTTTCCGCCAGTCTTGCAAGTGACGACTTCGCTTGCCTGTCCAGATTTGGCCTCTAGAGCGTTTTCCGATCGGACGGCACCGGGCCGCTCCCCCTCCCGGCCACCCAATAAGATACTGCCGTGGGTGGCCGAGAGGGGGAGCGGGCCGGTGCCGCGATTCCGCGCTAGCGGAAAACGCTCTAGGCTGCAGCCACGCGATCCCGCCCCGAAGCGAGCGCCGATGACCGCCAAAAGACTGCTGATCGTCGCCCACGCGCCCTCGCCCAACACCCGGCGGCTGCGCGACGCCCTGGTCGCCGGCGTTCGCTCGGCCGAGGCGGAGAGCGTCGCCCTGGAGCTGGCCGCGCCGCTCGAGTCCGGCCCGGAGGCCCTGCTGGCCGCCCAGGCGGTGCTGCTCTTCACCACCGAGAACCTGGGCACCATGAGCGGCGCCCTGAAGGACTTCTTCGACCGCAGCTACTACCCCTGCCTGGAGCGAACCCAGGGCCTGCCCTATGCCCTGGTGATCCGCGCCGGCCACGACGGCACCGGCACCCGCCGCGCCGTCGAATCGATCGCCACCGGCCTGCGCTGGCGCGCCGTGCAGGAGCCGCTGGTCTGCCGCGGCGACTTCCAGGAGGCCTTCGTCGGCCAGTGCGAGGAGCTGGGCGCGGCCCTGGCCGCGGGCCTGGATCTGGGGGTCTTCTGAGCGAGCGCTAGGGGCGCCGCCGGCGCGAGCGGGCTACTGGTCGATGCGCAGCAGCGCGTCCTGGCCCGTGATCTCGGTCGCCGAACGCAACTCGTCGCAAACGAAGCGGTCCCGGACATGGACGACAGCGGGACCCAGGACGAGCTGCACGAGCTTCTTGATCATCTCGACCATCCTCCATGGCTGACTGGGGGCTGCAGCGGAATATGGCCCTTCCGGTCGCCGCCGAGGCACGAAATTCCCGACTGGCAGACCCTCGAAAAGCGTTTGGCTCACGGGCCTTGGCGGCCGGGCGGCGGCGGCCCCCTGGCGCCCCGCCCTCGACAGTCGTCCCGTGGCAGCTTATCTGATCGTCCAACGCTATCGGAAGATCTGCATCATGGACGTCTTGAGCGATATCCTCGACCTGCTGCAGCTCCGCGGCAGCCTCTATTTCCGCACGGCCTTCACGCCGCCTTTCGCGGTGGCGGTGCCGCCGCTCGGCCGGGCCGCCCGCTTCCACCTGGCCGTGCAGGGCCGCTGCCATGTCCTGGTCGAGGACAAGCACGAGGTCCGGCTCGATCCGGGTGACCTGATCCTGATCCCCAACGGCGCCGCCCATGTGCTTAGCGACCGGCCCGGCCGCCGGGCGGCGGCGCTCGAGACCGTGCTGGAGCGCGCCGGCTATTGCGGCGAGAACGTGCTCAGCTACGGCGGCGAGGCCGGCGAGGCGGCGGTCGACGACGAAGGCCAGACCAAGCTGATCTGCGGCCACCTGGATTTCGCGCCGGGCGCCGAGCATCCGCTGCTGCGCGCCCTGCCGCCCTACCTGCTGGTCAGCGCCGAGCGGCGCGCCCGGGCGCCCTGGCTCGACGAGCTGATGCGCCTGATCACCCGGCAGATGTTCGCCGAGACGCCGGGCATGAAGGCCTCCGTCATCCGGCTGAGCGAAGCGCTCTTCATCGAGCTGGTGCGGACCTGCGCCGAGGACGACGAGACCCTGCGCGGCCTGCTCGAGGCGCTCGGCGACCCGCGCATCGGCCGGGCGCTGGCGCTTATGCACCGCTCGCTGGAACGGGACTGGACCCTCGAAGGCATCGCCCGCGAAGCCGGCATGTCGCGCAGCCGCTTCGCCGAGCGCTTCCAGGCGCTGATCGGCTGCGCGCCCATGACCTACCTCTCGGACCTGCGGCTGCAGAAGGCGATGAACCTGCTGACCGGCTCATTGGATCCCATCCAGCGCATCGCCGGACAGGTCGGCTACCGCTCGCCGGCCGCCTTCAGCCGCGCCTTCACCGGCCGCTACGGCCGCAGCCCCAGCGACATCCGGCGCGCCGTCGCTTGATCGTTTTCTTTGCAGATCGTCCCGAGAATGATGCAGTGGATGCCAGATAGAACCGGTCTTCTTGTCTGAAACCCCTGCTCTCCCACATCGGGGACAGCCGGCCGAGAGCCGCCGGCATGACCTCGAACCCAAAGGAGAGCAGTGATGAAGATCTCGCGTATCGTGATGGCCGCCGCCCTGGCCGGCGGTCTGATGGGCGCCCTGGCACCCGCCCAGGCCGCCGACGAAGTCAACGCCGTGCCCGGGCTGTCGATCGCCGGCGCGCCCCTCGCCCTGCACGGCTACGACCCCGTCGCCTACTTCAAGGCCGGCAAGCCGACCCGCGGCAGCGACGACTTCGTCCATGTCCACGAGGGTGCCGCCTACCGCTTCAGCAGCGAGCAGAACCTGGCGGCTTTCAAGGCCGATCCGGCCCAATACGCCCCGCAGTACGGCGGCTTCTGCGCCTACGGCGTGGCGGTCGGCAAGAAGTTCGACGGCGACCCGACCTTCTGGAAGATCGAGGACGGCAAGCTCTACCTGAACCTCAACCAGGCGATCTACGACACCTTCCTGGAGGACGTCGACGGCAACATCGAGAAGGCCGACGGCAACTGGCCGGAGATCGAGCACGTCGCCGCGCAAGAGCTCTGACAAGCGTGGCGGCCTTCGGGGGGCGTGCGCTCCCCGAAGGCGACGCCCTTGGCAAGGGACGGGGCCTCGCTATATCCCTGTCTGCCAACATCCTTCCTTCGCACAGGGGGGCGCTGAGCCGTCGGCTTCGCGCCCCGATTCGCTTGGACCGATCCATGACAGCGCTTTTCGCGCCCCTCACCTTGCGCGGTGTCACGCTCAAGAACCGCATCGCCGTTTCGCCGATGAGCCAGTACCGGGCGCGCGACGGTCTCGCCAACGACTGGCACCTGGTCCATCTCGGACGCTTCGCGCTCGGCGGCGCCGGCCTGGTCTTCGCCGAGGCGACGGCCGTCGAAGCGCGCGGCCGCCGCACCCACGGCGATCTCGGCCTCTGGTCGGACGATCAGATCGCGCCTCTGGCGCCGATCTGCCGCTTCCTGACGGCCGAGGGCGCGGTCCCGGGCATCCAGCTCGGGCATGCCGGCCGCAAGGCCTCCGAGCGCCGGCCCTGGCACGGCGAGACGCCCGTGGACGGCGAAGACGAAGACCAACGCGGCGAAGCGCCCTGGACCGCGATCGCCCCTTCGGCCTTGCCCTATGCCGAGGGCTGGCCGGCCCCGGCCGAGATGACCGAGGCCGACATCGGCGCCGTCATCGAGGCCTTCGGCACGGCGGCCGCCCGCGCGGTCGAAGCCGGCTTCCGGGCCGTCGAGGTCTATGCCGCACACGGCTTCCTGATCCACCAGTTCCTGTCACCCATCGCCAACCGGCGCGCCGACCGCTGGGGCGGCGACGACGCCGGCCGCCGGCGTTTCGCCCTGGCGGTCGCCCGCGCCATCCGCGCGCGCCTGCCGGACGACCTGCCCTTGCTGTTCCGGCTCTCCGCGACCGATTGGCTCGAGGGCGGCCTCGAGCTGGAGGACACGATCGAGACGGCCAAGGCCCTGGCGGCGGAAGGCGTCGACATGGTCGCCTGTTCCTCGGGCGGCATCGGCGGACGCGAGCGGCCGCGGCGGATGACTCTCGCCCAGGGTTTCCAAGTGCCGTTCGCCGAGCGGATCCGCCGCGAGGCCGGCCTGCCGACCATGGCGATCGGCTTCCTGTGGGACCCGCGCCACTGCGACGCGGTGGTCGCCGAGGGCCGTGCCGACATGATCGCCCTGGCCCGCGAGCTCCTGGCCGACCCGAACTGGCCGCACCACGCCGCCGCCGCGCTCGGCGCCGACGAGACCTTCGGCAACTGGCCGCCGGAGTTCGGCTGGTGGCTAATGAAGCGCGAGCGGCTGATCGAAAAGCTCGGCCTGAGGGAGCCGCAAGGCACGCCACCGACCGGCGGGCCCGAAACCTAGGACGTATCGAGAAAACGCTCGATCAAGGCTTCGAGCGGCGGGCCGTTGGTCTCGCAGCGCGTTCGCGGCGTCAGCAGCAGGCGCAGGGGCACATCGAAGAAGGCGCGGTGCTCGCTGTGCGGCATGAAGTAGGCCGAGGTCCAGACCACCACGTCGCCCCGGGTCATGTCGAAGATCTCGTAGGCGCGTTGGGTGACGGCCGCGGCGCTCGGCGGCTCGCCGCGAAAGCGCAAGAGATAGTCGACGCCGTAAGCCTCGATCGGCCGCGCCATGAGACAGAGCTCACCGCTCTGCAAGCGGATCTTTCGCACGCAGGTCTCCGCCGGCTCGGCCGCGTCGGCCGGCGCCAGGCGGTAGCGCTGCAGGCCACGCCGCGCCCCGTCGACGCCCAGCGGGTCGCCGGGGCTCTCCACCGCCTCGATGTCGCCGCCGGCCAGGAAGGCCGTGCAGATCCCGCCGCAGCCGCGCTCGCCCAGCTCCAAGGCGATCTCGCGCAGCGGCGCCGCGGCCGCCGCCAGCCGGGCCCCGGCCTTGGTCTCGCAGGCATCCGCCATGGCCAGGTGATCCGGCAGGCGCAAGCTCAGCGGCAGAGCGATCGGCAGCAGCAGGAGCCCGACGGCGATGAGCCGCGCCGGCAAGCGGTAGTCCGGCGCGCGCAACAGCAAGAGGACCAGCACAGCCGCGGCGCAGGAAGCCAGAGGCCCGCCGACGGCGCCGGTACCGAGAAGCGCCGAAGCGACGAGAAACAGCAGGTAGGGCGCCAAGGCCAGCAGGCCGAGCTTCGGGCCGAGCCGCTCACCGCGAACAGCGACGCTGTCGATCAGGACCAGCAGGCCCGGGAAGAACCAAAGCAGGTAGCTCAGCTCGTTGACGCTCTCGCCGATCCCGGCGCCGACCGATCCCGGTGCCGCCGCGAGGACGGCGAGAGGGGCGATCAGCAACAGCAGCGCCACGAGGCTCGGCAAGAGCGGCCAGCCGGCCCGGCGCGCCAGCCACAGCAGCGCCAGGCCCGGGCAGAAGGCCGCCAGGCCGAGCAGATAGATCAGAGCGATGGCCGCGACGATCCCGATCACGGATCGACCCCTCTCGCCTCCGGCACGCGGCCCGCTTCCGGACCGCGCCTCAGTCTCTCAAGGATCTATTGAGATTCCGCGACTTAGGCTAGCGCCGCGCCGATTGCCGAGGTTCCGCCGAGGACCGGCGCCGTTGCAAGGACGGCACCGCTTCGATAGGTTCGGCGCGCTTTCCGGAGGGGTGGCCGAGTGGCTTAAGGCGCACGCCTGGAACGCGTGTGGGCGGGAAACTGCCTCGTGGGTTCGAATCCCACCCCCTCCGCCACCCTACGCCTTCGGCTTCGGGTGGCAGGCCACCTTGGTGGACTGCCGCACGAAGGCGATCTAGGCGTAGGAGTGTCCTCCGGAGCCTTGGCGAAGG
>JANQLT010000060.1 GCA_028280455.1 Kiloniellales bacterium | reverse complement strand
GGCGCGACGGAGGTGCAGGAACTGGCCTTCGCGCTCTCGACCGCCATCGCGATCCTGGACGCGCTGCGCGAGAGGGTCGACCCGTCCGACTTCCCACGTGCCGTCGGACGCATCTCCTTCTTCGTCAACGCCGGCATCCGCTTCATCGGCGAAATCTGCAAGATGCGCGCCTTTACCCGCCTGTGGGACGAGATCTGCCGAGAGCGCTATGGCGTGGAGGAGGAACGCTACCGCCGTTTCCGCTACGGGGTTCAGGTCAACTCTCTCGGTCTGACGGAGCAGCAACCGGAGAACAACGTCTACCGCATCCTGCTGGAGATGCTGGCGGTGGTGCTCTCCAAGGACGCCCGCGCCCGCGCCGTGCAGCTCCCGGCCTGGAACGAGGCGCTCGGCCTGCCGCGGCCCTGGGACCAGCAGTGGTCGCTGCGCCTGCAGCAGATCGTCGCCTACGAGACCGACCTGCTGGAGCACGACGACATCTTCAACGGCTCCGAGGTGATCGACGCCAAGGTCGCCGCGCTGGTCGAGGAGGCCCGCGCCGAGATGGCCCGCATCGAGGCGCTGGGCGGCGCCGTCGCGGCGGTCGAGAGCGCCTACATGAAGCAGCGGCTGGTCGAGAGCAACGCGCGGCGCGTCGCGGCCATCGAGTCCGGCGACAAGACCGTCGTCGGCGTCAACAAGTTCACCGACGGCGAGCCCTCGCCCCTGGCAAGCGAGGGGGCGCTGGAGATCCAGACCGTCGACGAGAGCGTCGAGGCCGGCCAGGTCGAGCGGCTCGAGGCCTGGCGCGCGGCGCGCGACGACGCGGCGGTGCGGGATGCCCTGGCGGTGCTGGAACGGGCGGCAGCCGGGGGCGGCAACATCATGGAGCCCTCGATCGCCTGCGCGATGGCCGGCGTAACGACCGGCGAGTGGGCCGGCGCGCTGCGCAAGGCCTTCGGCGAGTTCCGCGCGCCGACCGGCCTCGGCGGCGCGGCCGCCGGCCAGCCGGGCGACGCCGATGGCCTGATGGCCCTGCGCCGGCGGGTCGACGAGGTCTCCGCGCGCCTCGGCCGGCGCATCAAGATGCTGGTCGGCAAGCCCGGCCTCGACGGCCACTCCAACGGCGCCGAGCAGATCGCCGTGCGCGCCCGCGACGCCGGTCTCGAGGTGGTCTACCAGGGCATCCGCCTGACCCCGGCCGAGATCGTCAACGCCGCCCTCGAGGAGGGCGTCCACGTCATCGGCCTCTCGGTGCTGTCCGGCTCCCACGTCCTGCTCGCCAAGGACGTCCTCAAGGGCCTGACCGAGCAAGGCCTCGGCGGCCTCCCCGTGGTGCTCGGCGGCATCGTCCCGCCCGAGGACCAGCAGTCCCTCAAGGAAGCCGGCATCGCCGCGGTCTATACCCCCAAGGACTACGACCTGACGGCGATCCTCGCGGACATCGTCGAGATCGTCGATCGGGAGAGCCGGGAGGCGGCTTGACCCTCTCGGTCGAGCGGCAGTCGACTGAATTCTATGGTCAGTCGGCCGCGCTTTGCGCTCCAATGGTCTGGCTTGACGGTCGGAACTGTCGCCGGGAGCAGCGGTTTTGCTTCGAATCGAGCTTGAGCAAGAGGATGACGGTCGCTGGATCGCCGAGATCCCCGCTCTGCCGGGGGGTAATGGCCTATGGCGCAAGTCAGCGCGAGGCCAGGGCCAAGGTCGAGGTGCTGGCACTCCGGACTCTTGCAGATCGACTCGAGCATGGCGAAACCGTCCCAGAGCTGAACGAGCTTTTCGTCGCTGCATGAGCCACTGGCCGTCGAGCCGCGCGCGACGGGTCTTGGCCGCGCTGCAGCGGATCGGTTGGACGGTCAAACGGCAGACTGGATCGCACCGCGTGTTGGCGCGCGACGGTTGGCCCGATGCCCATTGGCTCGGGTCGGGGACGGCCGTCGAGCGGAGCTGACCGACTTTATCCACAGGGCTGCCCGTTGACTCCAGGTCCGTCCGCAACTCTCTTCCTACAGATCGCCAGGCACTGAGGCGGCGGCGCCGCGCCGATTTCCGGGCCTGGCAATGGCGCTGAGCCCCGCGCTCGGCGCGGCCGGGAGGAGCCGCCATGGACGAGTGGTCGGAAGGCGAGTTCGAGGTTTGCTCGGATGCCGGCAAACGCCTGGTCAGGGGCCTGATCTCCGGCCCGTTCGGGATTCACCTGGACGAGAGGAGCGAGCCGCCCGGCTGGGTTGTCGCTGTCATCGAGACCGGCGAGACCCTGGTCGGTGAGCTTCCTTTCGAGAGCGTGGAGATGGCGAAGGCTTTCGTCGCGGAGGCCGCGTCGCTCGCTGACATGAGCGACCTGGACCCTGAATTTCTCGCAGAGCTCGCAGAGCTCGCAGACGAGCTGGAAGAAATCGACGACGAGCAGACTGCCGGCGAGCTCCTGGCCGACCTGATGCAGGGACTGCCGTACATCGGGGACGACGCCTTCCGCGCCTTTCTCGATCGGCATGGCTGTCCGATCGGTCTCGACGTGATTCGCATGCGCTTCCTCGGGGCGGCGGTGAGCCCCGGGCGGAAGGCTGACGTCTATCTGCTTGTCGAGGATCTCTTCGATCTGGAGATGCCCGCCCTACAAGGGCCGGAGCTGGTCGCCTTCCTGCAGACCTTCATGGGCTTGTTCCAAGAGGTCGAGGAGGCAAGCCGCCAGGCGCCCTTCGCGCTGCCGCCGATCGGCCCCGTCGATTCGCTCGAGGGGCTCAGGGCGGCGCTGGAAGGCCGCGCCGACTCGCTGCTGTTCGGATTCCTGGAGGGGATTTGGGGCGAGGATGACGCGCTTCCCTTGTCGGAGGGCCAGGCCGCCCTGCTGACAGCCATAGAGGAGGCGGCAAGGGACTACCAGGACCTCCGCCTGGCCAGTGCCGAGGGCGGGGCGGCCGGCGCGGCCGAGGTCACCGCGGACCCGCTTGGCCGGGTCGCGGAGATCGATCGGGTCGTCGAGACGAAGATCGCCGCCCTGTTCGAGGCCCTCCGCTCCGAGAGCGCGGCCGACAGGCCCCTGTTGAAAAGAGCGATGGCCCTCGTCGACGACCTCGACCTGGCCGAGGCGCTGCCTCGGGAGGCCATCCGCGCCTGTGTCGCGCGCGGGGAGGAGATGCTGCCCATCTTCCTGGGCATCCTCGGTGACGATCGCAATCGCCGCTATGCCGCTCTCCAGCGTGAGAAGCTCCTGTTCTTGGTGATCCACATCCTGGGCGAGATCGGCGATCGCCGGGCTTTCTCCCCCGTGATGGCGTTTCTGGCGGGCGATCCGGAGCGGGTCGAGGCGGCTCTCGGCGATGCGATCACCGAGACCCTGGCGGGAGTCCTGATCAGCCTGTTCGACGGCGACAAGGCGTGCCTCTACCGGCTCATGAATGATCCGAGCGCGGATTGCTTCGTTCGTTCCGCCGCCTTCGACGCCTGGACCTACCTTGTCGCGGCCGGACGCATCGGGCGTGAGGAAGCGGAGCGCTACCTGTCCTCAGGGCTCGAGGCGCTCCAGCCGCGGGAGGCGGATTTCGTTTGGGCCGCCTGGCTGGAGGCCATCGCCAGGCTGGGCTTCGTCGGCCTCACGGACAAGGTGCGCGAAGCCTTCAAGCGCGGACTCATCTCGCCCGGCGACATCTCGTTCCGCGATTTCGAGCGCATTCTCGAGGCGGCTTTGCAAGCGGATGATTCCCTGGCTTTCCTGGAGGAGGAGGAAGGGCTTGCGCCCTTCTCGGATACCGTTGGGACCCTCTCCGACTGGTACGGCTTTTCCGAGGAATACCTGCGGAGGAAGAGGGAGGCGCAGCAGCCCCTTCCGCCGCCGCTGCCGATCGAGCCGGTTCACACGGTGACCAACCCCTATCGAAAGGTCGGCCGCAACGACCCTTGCCCCTGCGGCTCCGGCAAGAAGTTCAAGAAATGCTGCCTGCGATGACGGGGCGAAACCTGCCTCTTCCCGGGGCCGCGCCCTAGGCTTCCCACCGCTCCGCCGCCAGCGCAGAATGCGGCCCATGTCCGAGTTCCTGACCACCAAGGAAGTGGCGGCCTTGCTGCGCATCAAGGAGCGCAAGGTCTACGAGCTGGTCAGCCGGAACGCGATCCCGGTCAGCCGGGCGACGGGCAAGCTGCTGTTCCCGCGGGCCATGATCGAGGCCTGGGTGCTGCGCCAGGCGGACTACCGCGAGGGCCTGGAGGGGCTGGCGGCGCGGCCGCCGGTGATCGCCGGCAGCCACGATCCGCTGCTCGATTGGGCCCTGCGCGAGTCCGGCAGCGGCCTCGCCAGCCTGTTCGACGGCAGCCTCGACGGCCTGGCGCGCCTCGCCGAGGGCCAGGCGCTGGCCGCCGGGCTGCACCTCTACGAGCCGGAGGCGGCCGAGGGCGGCGACTGGAACCGCGGCCACATCGCCCAGAGCCTGGCCGGCCTGCCGGTCGTGCTGGTCGAGTGGGCCTGGCGCCGCCAGGGCCTGGTGGTGCCGGCCGACAACCCCAAGGGCGTCGCCGGCCTGGCCGACCTGGCCGGGCTGACCCTGATGCCGCGTCAGGAGAAGTCCGGCAGCCAGGTGCTGCTGCACCACCTGATGGCCCGCGAGGGGCTCGACCTGGAGGCCCTGCGGCTGGCCTCGCCGCCGGCGCGCAGCGAGGCGGACCTGGCCCTGGCCGTCGCCGAGGGCAAGGCCGACGCCGGGCTCGGCGTCGAGACCGTTGCCCGACAGCACCGGCTCGGCTTCGTGCCGCTGTTCCGCGAGCGCTACGACCTGGCGGTCTGGCGCCGCGACTACTTCGAGCCGCCGCTGCAGAAGCTGCTCGCCTTCAGCCGCGAGGCAGCCTTCGCGCGCCGGGCCGAGGAGCTCGGCGGCTACGACATCGCCGGCTGCGGCGCGATCCGCTACAACGGGCCGTGACCGCTGCCCCTCCGGTCCCGACTTGAGCTGAATCAATGCTCTAGACGGCGCTCGGCCGGCAGAGTGAGCCTCAGCTTTCCAGGCAACCGCGAGTCGCACGGCAGCGGGCCGTGCCACGCAAGCTGCCGCGACTCCTTGAGGATCCCATAGGAGATAAGGAGCTTCGTGATGGATGTTCAGAAGCTGAAGCCGTTCTTCTTCTGGTGCACGATCATCAACGGCGCGCTGCTGGCGTTGGCCATCCTCGGCACCATCGCCGCCTCGGAGCCGAGCATGGTCCTGCAAAGCCGCTGGTTCCACGTGCCGCCGGAGACGCTGAGCGTCGCCACCTACGTCTTTCTCGGCCTGTTCAAGATCTTCTGGCTGGTCTTCAACCTCGTGCCCTATCTGGCGCTGGTCATCGTCGGCAAAGGCGCCACGGCGCCGCGTGGCGTCGCGGTCGCCGGATGAGCCGGCGGGCGCTCGGCAAGGCGCGAACAAGAGCGTTTTCCGCTCACGCGGAATCACGGCACCGGCCCGCTCCCCCTCCCGGCCAGCCACGACAGTATCCTATTGGGTGGCCGGGAGGGGGAGCGGGCCGGTGCCGTCCGATCGGAAAACGCTCTAGAAACAACGCGAACTAGGAAAGGAATGGCGATGAGGCTCGTTCGGCGGATCACTCGGCTCAGGATGGCCACAGCCTGCGCGGTCACACTGCTTGCCTTGGCGGGCTCGGCACTCCCCTGGTCGGATCCGGCGATGTCAGCCGACGAGCCTGCGGCGGCCGCGAACGCCGGCCGCTACGTCGTGCCCTTCGGCGACGTCAATCGGGGCCGGGCGCTCTTCACCGGCAAGGGCTGCGTGGTCTGCCACGCGATCAACGGCGTCGGCGGCAAGGCCGGGCCGGCGCTCGACGCCGATCCGGAACAGGCGGAGCTCGACGTCTTCGAGTTCGCCGCGCGCATGTGGCGCGGCGCGCCGCTGATGACCGTGCTGCAGGAGATGGAGCTCGGCTACCAGATCGAGTTCACCGGCTCGGAGCTGGCCGACATCGCCCGCTTCCTGCACGACGCCGAGGCGCAGAAGAGCTTCGACGAGAACGACGTGCCCGAGCTGATCCGGGACTGGATGGTCGACGAGGTCTACGACGAGCTCGACATGCAGGAGATGGCTCAGTAGTACCAAGCTGCGATGAGGTTCCCTCATCGCAGCTTGGCAAGCGCGACGGCGCGCCCGCAGCGAAGCGAGGAAAGCCTGCGTGGCGCTTGAACGCCTACGGCCTGCGATGAGTCCACCTCATCGCAGGCCGGTATAAGCGAGAGTCAGTCCCGCTTCGCATAGCGCAATCGGGTAGGCGGGTTCCTTGCGGTTCCCGCCTCCCACACCACCGGGCATACGTTCTACGTACCACGGCGGTTTCCTTCGGTTTGTAACGCAAGGTG
>JANQLT010000037.1 GCA_028280455.1 Kiloniellales bacterium | reverse complement strand
CTCGCCAAGGTCTTCGCATGCGCGTCAGCGCCGGCGCCAACGCCGGCGAGCGCCTGATGGCCGTCGGCGCCCGCCACTACGGCGACATCCGGACCGAGGCCGCCGGCTGGCTCGAGCGGGTCGAGATGGACCTGGGACGGATCGACGACATGCCGTCGACGTTCTCCGGCGGCATGCAGCAACGGCTGCAGATCGCCCGCAATCTGGTCACCCAGCCCCGGCTGGTGTTCATGGACGAGCCGACCGGCGGGCTCGACGTCTCGGTGCAGGCCCGGCTGCTGGACCTGCTGCGCAGCCTGGTCAACGGCCTGGGCCTGTCGGCCGTCGTGGTGACCCACGACCTGGCCGTCGCCCGCCTGCTGTCCCATCGCATGATGGTCATGCGCCAAGGCGAGGTCGTCGAGGCCGGCCTTACCGACCAGGTGCTCGACGACCCCCAGCATCCCTATTCGCAGATGCTGGTCGCCTCCATCCTGCCGGTCTAGCGGGGGGATCAGCATGTCCGACGCCGCACTCGAAGCCCGCGCGCTCAACAAGAGCTTCACGTTGCATACCCAAGGCGGCATCAGCCTGCCGGTCTTCTCCGACCTGTCGCTGGCCGTCGCGCCGGGCGAGTGCGTCGGCCTGACCGGGCCTTCGGGCATCGGCAAGTCGACTCTCCTGCGCTGCCTCTATGGCAACTACCTGCCGCAGTCCGGCCAGGTGTTGGTGCGACATCGGGAGCGGACCATCGACCTCTTCGGCGCCCCGCCCCATGTGATCCTGGAGGTGCGCCGCGCGACTCTCGGCTACGTCAGCCAGTTCCTGCGTGTGATCCCCCGGATCGGCACTCTCGACCTGGTCATGGAGCCGCTGCTGTCGCTGGGCGTCGAGGCCGAGGAGGCGCGCGACCGGGCCGAGACCCTGCTCCGCCGCCTGCGGGTGCCGGTCAATCTCTGGCCGCTGCCGCCGGCGACCTTCTCGGGCGGCGAGCAGCAGCGGGTCAACATCGCCCGGACCATGGCGGTGGGCTTCCCCATCCTCCTGGTCGACGAGCCGACCGCCTCGCTGGACACGGACAACCGACAGATCGTCTTGGAGCTGATCGGCGAGGCCCGCGAGCGGGGTGCGGCGATCATCGGGATCTTTCACGACCGCGCAGCGCGCCAGGCGGTCTGTACCCGCGAGTTTCCCTTGGCGCCGCAGGAGCAAGCGGCATGAAGCACGAAGTCGCCCTGACCAACGCCAGGGTGGTCCTGCCCGACCGCGAGATCGACGGCACCGTGGTGCTGTCGCAGGGCAAGATCAGCCGCGTCGAGGAAGGCCGCAGCAGCCTGCCCAAGGCCCAGGACATGGAAGGCGACTACATCCTGCCCGGCCTGGTCGAGCTGCACACCGACAGCCTGGAAGGCCATCTCCATCCCCGTCCCAGCGTGACCTGGCCCACCCTGCCCGCGGTGATCGCCCACGACGCGCAGATCACCGCCGCCGGCATCACCACGGTGCTCGACGCCCTGCGAATCGGCCGGCTGATGAACGACAACTATCGGCCCGAGGCGCTGCACGACATGGCGGACACCATCACCCGGGCCCGCGCCGACGGCCAGCTCCGCGCCGACCACCTGCTCCACCTGCGCTGCGAGGTGGCGGTCGCCGACGTGCAGGAGCACTTCGAGGGCGTGGCCGACCAGCCGTTGCTGCGCCTGGTCTCGCTGATGGACCACACGCCCGGGCAGCGGCAGTTCGTCAACATGGCGGCCTTCAGGGCCTACTTCAAGGAGCGCTACCGGATGGACGACGCGGAGGCCGACGCGGCCATCGCGGTCCAGGTCGAGAACCACAACCGCAACGCCGCGGGCAACCGCCAGCGCCTGGCCGAGATCTGCCGCGACAAGAACATCCGCCTGGCGAGCCACGACGACGCCACCGCCGCCCATGTCGAGGAGGCGGCATCCCTCGGCTTCGCCATTTCGGAGTTCCCGACGACGATGGAGGCCGCCGGCGCGGCCCACGACCACGGTCTCACGACGATCGCCGGCGCGCCCAACGTGGTGCGCGGCGGCTCCCACTCCGGCAACATCGCGGCGGCCGACCTGGCGGCCGAGGGTGTCCTCGACGCCCTCTCCTCGGACTACGTGCCGACCAGCCTGCTGCACGCCGCCTTCATTCTGCACCGGGACCTGGGGGAGCCGCTGCCCGACGCCATGGCCGTCGTGTCGCGCAACCCGGCGCGCATGGTCGGCCTCGACGACCGGGGCGAGATCGCGCCCGACATGCGCGCCGATCTGATCCGCGTGCAACTGCACAACGGGACGCCCCTGGTCCGCAGCGTCTGGCGAGAAGGCCAGCGGATCGCCTGAGAAGAAGGAACGGAACCGACCATGAGCAACGCCTTCGACCGGATCACGCAGATTCTCGAGCGCGGCGACGACAAGCGCTACGGCATCGAAAAGGTCTCGCAGCTCGAGCACGCCCTGCAGTGCGCCACCATCGCCGAGCGGGAAGGCGCGCCCTCGGCCCTGGTCACGGCGGCCCTGCTGCACGACATCGGCCACCTGCTGAGCCCGGACCTGGTGCCGGCCGCCCTGCGCGGCAAGGACGCCCGCCACGAGGAGCGCGGCGCCGATTTCCTCGCTCGGTGGTTCGGCGACGAGGTGCTCCGGCCGGTCCGCCTGCATGTCGCGGCCAAGCGCTACCTCACGGCCTGGGAGCCGGACTACTACAAGGCGCTCTCCGACGGCTCGCGGCGGACCCTGGAGCTGCAAGGCGGTCCCTTCGACTCCCAGGAGGCGGCCGAGTTCCTGCGGCAGCCCGGGGCCGAGGACGCCTTGTCGGTGCGGCGCTGGGACGAGCGCGCCAAGGTGGTCGATGCCGAGACGCCGCCGCTCGCGCACTTCCGGCGCCACGTCGAAGCGGTCCTGCGCCCCTCGGCGGCCTAAGGTGCCGGCGCGCTACGCGGTCTACTTCGTGCCGCGGCGCGAGACGCCGCTCGGCAGCTTCGGCGCGCGGTGGCTGGCGGGCGATGGGGACCTCGCGGGTCTCGATCCCTCGCTGCACCGCCGCATCACCGCCAAGCCCAGGGGCTACGGCTACCACGCGACCTTGAAGGCCCCCTTTAGGCTCGCCGGACGGCAGACAGAGGAAGCGCTGATCGAGGCCCTCGTCAGCTTCGCCGACGCCCGCCCGTCGCCCCGCCCCTTTGATCTCGCGCTGCGCGACATCAGCGGCTTCCTGGCTTTGGTGCCGGCCGGCGCGGCTGCGGATGTCGCTGCATTGGCGCAAGCCTGCGTCGAGGCCTTCGAGCCCTTTCGCGCAGCGCCGAGCGACGAGGAGCTGGCGCGCCGGCGCGCGGGCGGGCTGACCGAACGCCAAGAGGCCAACCTCTTGCGCTGGGGCTACCCCTATGTCGCCGAGGACTTCCGCTTTCACATGACTCTCACCGACCGGCTGACCCAGGAAGAGCGGCAAGCCGTCGAGCCGGTCCTCGCCGGCCTGGTCCAGCCCTTGATCGAGACGCCGTTAAAGATCGACGCGATCTCGCTCGTCAAGCAGGACGAGCCGCAAGCCGACTTCGCGGCGCTGCGCCGTTTCGCTTTGACCGGCTAACTCGGTCCCTGCCTGACGACCGAGGGGCTAAGCGTCTGCAATGTCGGACAGGGCCGCGTCGTCGAGCAAGGTGATCCGGCCCTGCTCCAGCGAGACCAGGCCGTCCTTGACCCAGCTCCGCAGTTGCCGGTTCACGGTCTCGCGCCGGGCCCCGAGCATGCCGGCGAAGTCGCCCTGGCTGAGCGGCAAGGCGATCCGCAGCGCGCCGTCCTCCCCCGTCTCGCCGTAGTGCTCCGAGAAGGCCAGGAGCTTGCGCGCCAGGCGCGGCGCGAGATCGAGAAAGACCGCCTCCTCGAGCTGCTCGTTGGTCTTGCGCAGGCGCTCGCAGAGCAAGCCCAGGAGATCGACGCAGACCTTGGGCGTCGCCTCCAGGAAGGGCACCAGATGGCGCCGCTCCAGCACCAGGTAGCGCGTCGGCTCCAAGGCCTTGGCGTCGGCCAGGCGGCCCTGGCCGTCGAGCACGGCGATCTCGCCGAAGACCTCCTCCGGGCCGATGATGTTGAAGACGATCTCCTTGCCGTCCGTGGAGGTCGAGTAGATCAGCACCAGGCCCTCGATGACGACCATCATGGCGCTGCCGGCATCGCCCTTATGGAAGATCAGCTCGCCCGCCGCGACCTGCTCGATCCGGGCGACCATGGCCAGCCGCTTCAGGTCCCAGTCCCGCAGGTGGCGCAGGAGGAAATGGCGGCGCAAGAGCTCCTGTTTTCTTTCTTCCTGCACCATGGCAAAGGGCCTCCTTCAAGAACCGGCGGCGAGACGCCACGTCTCTCGCTCCTATCTGGGGTCATTCTACGCCGATATCATCACGCCGTGCGCTCAAAGCCGGAGGCCTGGTCGCCATCAGCCCGCAGGTGGCCCTCCTCGACGAGCCCGCTCGGCACCGCGAAGCGCACGGCATAGAGCGACAAGCCGGAGAGCCGGCTCCGCATGCACGAGGCGACGAGTGGCTTCGGGTGAAGACGATAGACAGTCGCGTTGTAGAGGCGGCACAGCAGGCCGACGGGGAGAACGTTGTGACCTTCGCGCAGACCCGCGGCGCCACCTGGAAGTGGGGCGTCACGGAGATCTCGGTCACGGAGGCGAGCCCCGCACCGCTGGCCCTGGCGCTGACCGAAGCCATCGAGGGCCAGATCAACGCCTGAAGACGCCCGGCGATCGGGCGACCCGCGCCTCAGGGACGGCCCGGCGCCTGCCCGAGGATGCCCATCAGCTCCTGGCGGGTCGCCGGGTCGTCGCGAAAGCAGCCGAGCATCTTGCTCGTGACCATGGAGACGCCGGGCTTGTGGACGCCGCGCGTGGTCATGCACTGATGCTGGGCGGTGACCACCACGGCGACGCCGCGCGGCTCGAGCACGGATTGGATCGTGTTGGCGATCTGCGAGGTCATGGCTTCCTGGATCTGTAGGCGACGGGCGTAGATCTCGAGCACCCGCGCGAGCTTGCTGATACCGACCACGCGGTGCCGCGGGAAATAGGCGATGTCGGCCTTGCCGATGATCGGCAGCATGTGGTGCTCGCAGTGGCTTTCGAAGCCGATGTCGCGTAGCAGCACCATCTCGTCGTAGCCGTCGGTCTCCTCGAAGGTGCGGCTGAGCACCTCGACGGGATCCTCGTCGTAGCCCCGGAAGTGCTCGCGATAGGCGCGCGCGACGCGCTCCGGCGTGCCGAGCAGACCTTCGCGGTCCGGATCGTCGCCGGCCCAGCGGATCAGCGTGCGCACCGCCGCTTCGGCCTCGGCCTGGCCGGGGCGCTGCCGCGCAACGGGGCACGGCCTGAGGCTGTCGGGAAGATCGGGTCTATCCATGGCAAGCGTTGCTTTCACGAGGCGTTCCCTATCATTGAGGCGTTCTAGAAGGCGATCCTTTGGCCGTCCCAGGCGAAGAACTGGCCGGTCTGCTCCGGCACGAGGCTGTCGAGCACGGCGAGCAGCCGGCCGGCCGACTGCTCGGGCGCGAAGAGGCGTTCGGCCGGCACGCCGGCCTGGAAGGGCTTCGAGAGCGGCGTATCGACGGTGCCCGGATGCAGCGCCACACAAAGCGCCTCCGGCTTGCGGCGCGCGAGCTCGATGGAGAGGGTCTTGACCACCATGTTGAGCGCCGCCTTGGAGGCGCGATAGGCGTGCCAGCCGCCCAGCTCGTTGTCTTCGATGCTGCCGACCCGCGCCGATACGGCGGCGAAGGCCGCCTTCCCTGTCCCGGAGAGTAGGGGCAGGAAGTGCTTGGCGACCAGCGCCGGGCCGATGCTGTTGACGCGGAAGGCAGCCGCCATCGCCGGCGCGCTCAAGGACCGCCAGGTCTTCTCGGGCCGGACGTTCTCGCCGTCATGAAGCAGGCCCGTGGCCAGGATCACCAGGCGGAGCTCGCCGGCGGTGCCGGCTAGCGTTGCCGCGGCCTTGGCTATGGAGCTTTCGTCTTCCAAGTCGAGGAAGTGGCCCGTCACCTTGTCCGGCCTTGCCCGCAGCGGCGAGCGGGCGCAGGCATGCACCGCGGCGACCCGAGGATGCGCCGCGAGCAGCTCGACGAAGGCCCGGCCGAGGCCGCCCGTCGCCCCGACGACGACGGCTTGGATGTCGTCGCCAAAGGACGCCAGATCGACGGGCATCGAAGACAGGGTTCGGGGCTGATCCAAGGGCATGGGACAGGGCGCCAAGCTGGCGGTTGGGCGGACGCGTGACGGTGATACGCCGGAAGCCTGCCAGCGGATCATCGGCGCTGATCCGCTTCGGCCTGGACCGCGTAAGATAGAAACACCGTAGGAGTCAGGGCTTGAGCCTCCAGCAAGCCACCATCGGGCGATCCGGATCGGCGAAACCGACCGGCGAAATGTCGGTGCCGAAGCCCGCGCTTTGGCTGGGGGCGTCCGGCGCTCTCCCCTTCGTTGCCTGCGCCGTCGCGTCCTTCGCGGCACCCGAGTTCCTGGCCGGCCAAGCCACGCTCGCCCTGCTCGCCTACGGCGCGGTCATCCTGTCGTTCCTCGGCGGCGTGCATTGGGGCATGGCCATCGCGATCGCCGGCCCCGGCTGGGGCAAGAGCCCGCCGACACGCCGCCTGATCGTCAGCGTGATCCCGTCCCTGGTCGCCTGGGCCGCCCTCCTGGTCGCGGGCAAGCCAGCGCTCTACCTCCTCGCCGTCAGCTTCCTCGCCATGCTGTTCATCGATAGGACGGCCGCGCGGCAGGCGGAGGCGCCGGGTTGGTACCCGAAGCTCCGCCTGCCGCTGACCTTGACGGTGGTCGCCTCCTTGATCGCCGCCGCCTTGGCCTGATCGTCCAGAGGTCTTCAGACGGCAATCGGCAACGGGGCCCGCTCGACATCCTCGATCAGCGGATCGAGGCCGCCGGCCGCATCGAGCGCCGCCAGATCGTCGAAGCCGCCGATATGGCGCTCGCCGATGAAGACTTGCGGCACGGTGGTGCGGCCGGAGCGCTCGTTCATCTCCGCCTCGCCGAGCTCGTCGTGGGTGACGTCCACCTCCGTGAAGGCCACGCCCTTGGCCTCGAGCAGGCGCTTGGCCCGGGCCGAATAGCCGCAGTAGTCCTTGGTGTAGACCAGGATCTCGGTCATGGGATCTCGCTCCTTTCCGACCTCCGGCCTTACTTCTTGACCGATCGGTCACTATATAGGCAAAGAAGAGGGCGGCCCTTGCCGCCTTGACGAGTGATATGGGAATTCATGACCGATCGGTCAAGAACTATGGGATCACCGAAGCGTGAAGCCGCGGCCATGGGCCGGCCCCGGGAGTTCGACGAGAGCGAGGCCCTGGGAAGGATCACCGAGGTGTTCTGGGCCAAGGGCTTCGAGGGCACCTCGATGAGCGACCTGGTCGCGGCGACCGGCCTGAAGAAGGGCAGCCTCTATGCCGCCTTCGGCGACAAGCAGGCCATGTACCTCGCCGCGCTGGCGCACTACGACCGGAAGTGGGTCAGCGGGCTCGTGCGCTGCCTGTCCGAGGACAAGCCGCCCATGGCGCGGCTCGAGCGCTTTCTGCAGTCGGCGATCGAGGGCGCGGCCGGCCGGAAGGGCGCCAGAGGCTGCTTCCTCTGCAATGCCGCCGTCGACCGCGCCCCGACGGACCGGACCGCCAAGCAGGTGGTCAAGGCGAGCCTCGCCCGGCTGGAGAAGGCGCTGGCCAACCTGGTCGCCGCCCTGCCCGTGGCGCAGCCGGAGAAGACGGCACAGCATCTGCTGTCCGTCTACTTCGGCTTGCGCGTGCTGGCGAAAGGCGGCGGCGCACCGGCAGACCTCAAGGCAGCGAAAGAGAGCGCACTGGAGATGCTGGCGCTGCGTTCAGAGCGAGCCGGCGTCGCGTAGCGCTTTCTGGGTGGCGATCAGCTTGCGGTCACGCTCGGCGGCCAGCGCCTCGAAGCTGCGGCCGGCCTCCTCTTCGGCGATCCCCGCGGCCAAGCTTTGTGCGACCTGCTCGGTCAGCAGCGGCGTGCCCATGGTCTGCCACCAGCCATGGAAGCTGTCGCGGTAGCGCTGGCAGAAGCCGTCGATGCCGAGGCCGCCGCTGCCCAGGCTGAACAGCATGTGCGGGCCCATGACCGCCCAGCGCAGGCCCGGGCCGGCGGTGATCGCCTTGTCGACATCCTCGACACTGGCGACGCCCTCGGCGACCAGGTGGACGGCCTCGCGCCAGAGGGCGGCCTGCAGACGGTTGGCGACATGGGCCGGCACCTCCTTGCGGACCCGGATCGTCACCTTGCCGCAGGCCTCGTAGAAGGCGGCGGCCCAATCCAAGGCGCCCGCCTCGGTCCGCTCGTTGCCGAGCAGCTCGACCAACGGGATCAGATGAGGCGGATTGAAGGGATGGCCGAGGATCAGCCGCCCGGGGTCCTGCCAGCCCTCTTGCAGGTCGCGCAGCAGCAGGCCGGAGGAGCTGGTCGCGACCAAGGTGTCGGCAGGCAAGGCCGGCTCGATGGCGCGGTAGGTCTCCAGCTTCAGCGGCAGGCGCTCGGGCACACTTTCCTGAACGAAGCCGGCGCGGGCCACGGCCGCGGCGGCATCCGGCACGAAGCGGAGGCGGTCGGGCGACGCGCCGGGGCGGACCAAGTCCAGCGCCTCGAGGCTGGGCCAGGCCTGCGCCACGTAGGCCCGCGTCTTGGCCTCGGCGTCGGGTGCCGGATCGTAGATGTCGACCGCCTTGCCCGCCGCGAGGAAAAGCGCCGACCAGCTCGCGCCGATCACACCGGCGCCGACGACCCCCACGACCGAAACCGAGTCCGCTGTGCCCCTCATGGCCCTCTCCTCTCAGAACAAGCCGGGTCAGAATAACCCGGGTCAGAACAAGCCGGGCTGCAGCGGCGAGGCGGCGGTCAAGCCGCCGTCGACGACGAAGCTCTGGCCGGTCACGAAGCCGGCCGCGTCCGACGCCAGCCAGACCGCGGCCCCGGCGATGTCGGACGGCCGGCCCAGGCGCCCAACGGCGTGCCGGGCCAAGGCGTCAGCCTGCGCCGCCGCGGGGTCCTTCGCCTGATCGAAGGCCGCGTCGGCCATGCCGGTCTCGATCCAGCCCGGGCAGATGGCATTGCAGCGGATGCCCTGCTTGCCGTGATCGACGGCGACCGAGCGGGTCAGGCCGTGCACGAAGGCCTTGGAGGCGTTGTAGAGCGCCATCGCCGGATCGGCTTGATGGCCGCTGATCGAGCCGATGTTGACGATCGAGCCGCCGCCGCCTCGCGCCATCACCGGGATCAGGCGCCGACAGGTCAGGAAGACCGCCTTGGCGTTGACCCCCATCAGCAGCTCCCAGTCTTCGTCGCTGCTGTCGACCAGCGTCTTCTCGATCTGCACGCCCGCGTTGTTCACCAGCACATCGACAACGCCCAAAACCTCGACGGCCGTCTCGACCAGCCGGTCGGCACCGTCGGCCGTGCTGACGTCGGCCTCGAGCCAGGCCACGCCGTCCGGCAGCGGATCGCGCGGGCTGCTGCGGCCGCAGGTCAGGACACGCGCGCCCTCGGCGACGAAGGCCTCGACGATGCCGCGCCCGATGCCGCGGCCGCCGCCGGTGACGATCGCGACCTTACCCTCAAGAGTGCCGCTCATAGGCGCATCTGCTGGGCCTGGGCGGTCAGGCCGCCGTCGAGCACCCAGAGCTGGCCCGAGGCATAGCGCGCCTCGTCGCCGGCCAGCCAGGTCACCAGCCCCGCCACGTCCTCCGGCGTGCCGATGCGCCGCGTCGGGTGCACTTGCCGCGCTGCCTCGCGCAGGCGCTCGCCGTCCGCCGCCTCGCCGAAGAAGCTCTGCAACATGGGCGTATCGATGTAGCCGGGGCAGATGGCGTTGACCCGGATGTTCTCCGGCCCGTGATCGCAGGCCATGGCCCGGGTCAGGGCATGGACCGCGCCCTTGGTCGCGCAGTAGGCGGCCAAGCCGGGGTCGGCGATGAAGCCGTCGTAGGAGCCGAAGTTGACGATCGAGCCGCCGCCCGCCTTGCGCATCAATGGCAGGGCGTGCTTGGCGGTGAGGAAGGTGCCGGTGACGTTGATGGCAAAGATCCGGTTCCAGTCGTCCAGGCTGGTCTGCTCGGCGGTCTTCTCAATCTCGATCCCCGCCGCGTTGACCAGGACGTCGAGCCGGCCGTGCGCCTGCTCGACCTCGGCCATGAGGGCCACGGCGCTCTCTTCTTGCGTCACGTCGTGCCGGCGGACTGTCACGCCCGCCGGCATCTCGGCCTCGGCGATGTCGGCGGCGACGACCCGCGCGCCCTCGCGGGCAAAGCGCCCGCAGATCGCGGCGCCGATGCCGCCGCAGCCGCCGGTGACGATCGCGACCCGGCCTTCGAGGCTGCGGCCGGCCGTGGTCATGCGCCGCAGGCCCGCTCGTAGGCCTGCAGGATCAGGCTGTGGAAGTGATGAACGGCGTGCTCGCTCATGCCGGAGCCGGCGGGATCGACCATGTAGCGGCCCTGCTTGAAGGCCGGCGTGCGCATGCCGCGCTGGACGCTCTCGACCAGGCCGATGTCCTCCGGCTGCAGCACGTCGTCGATGAAGCGGATGGCCTCCATCTCGGCCTCCGTCGGCTCGGCGGTCTCGAAGAAGAAGTCGAAGACCTCGTAGGTCTCCTCGGGCCCGACCGGGATGAAGCGCCAGACCATGAAGTTGCCGCGCCCCGGATAGCGCATCAGGGTCATGTTCGGCCAGAGATACCAGACGGCATGGTCGGTGACGCTCGCGGCGTCGATGCTGTAGGCCTTGTTCTGCTGCCGGCCGGCCTTGGCCATGTGGCTAGAGTAGATGCCGTGGGTCGCCACCTTGTAGGTGTCCATCTCCACCAGGGTGACGAAGTCCTTGTGCGCCACCTGGCAGTGGTAGCACTCGAGGAAGTTATCGGTGACCGCCTTCCAGTTGGCCTCGATCCGATAGGTCAGGCGGTGGGCCATGGTCAGGCTGCCGAGGTCCGGCGCGTAGGCCATGATCTCCCGCGCCAGGTCGCCGGCCTGCTCGGCGAGCGGCACAGCCTCCGGATCGAGATTGACGAAGACCAGATGGCAGAAGACCTCGACCCGGACCGGCGTCAGCTGGACCTTGGAGACGTCGAAGTCCTCGACCAGGTCGCAGCGCGGCGCGTGCTTCAGGGCGCCGTTCGGCAGATAGGCCCAGGCATGGTAGGGGCAGGTGATCAGCTTCACCGTCCCCTCGCCCTTCAAGAGCTGGTGCCCGCGGTGCTTGCAGACGTTGTAGAAGGCGCGCAGCTCGCCGCTCGAATCCCGAATGGCGAAGAGGCTCTGCCCTTGAATATCGGTGGCGACGTATTGGCCGGGCTCGCGCAGCTTCTCCTCGTGGCAGAGGAACTGCCAGGTCCTGCGGAAGATCTGCTCGCGCTCGATCTCCAGGAACTTCGGCTCGCGGTAGCAGTCGCTGTTGATCGACCAGGAGCGCGCCGCGACCGGATCGAAGCCCTTGCCGACCCTCTCGAGCTCGGCGCGGCTCAAGATCTCGCTCATTCCTCGTCCTCTTCAATGGTCGGGTAGAGTAGAGGTCAGTCTGTCTCTCTCCTCGCGCTAAATCTGTACTTTTCCGACATTGACCTGCATATTTCGGCCAGATTCCGCCAGATGACGGCCCGAAAGCCATGCACGGCCAGACGAGCATCGCGGTCCTCCTGCTGCCCTCCTTCAACGCCATGGCGACCATGGCCCTGTTGGATCCCTTCCGGGCGGCCAACTACCTGACGGGCACGCCGCACTATCGCTGGGACATCGTCTCCATCCAGGGCGGTCTCGTCCCGGCCAGCAACGGCATCGGCATCGCCGAGAGCCAGGCCCTGGCGACGAGCGCAGAGGTCTACGACCTGGTCTTCGTCTGCTCGAGCTGGACCCCGGAAGCCTATCAGGACCGCCGCCTGCTCGCCTGGCTGCGGCACCGCGCGCGCGACGGCGCCGTGCTCGGCGGCATCGACACCGGCGCCTTCCTCCTCGCCTATGCCGGCCTGCTGGAGGGCCGAAGCGTCACGGTGCACTACGAGCACATCGCCGCCTTCAAGGAGCTGTTCCCCGAGATCGGCGTCTCCGATCGGCTCTATACGATCGACCGGCAGCGCGTGACCTGCTGCGGCGGCGCGGCGGCGAGCGACCTGGCCCTCGAGCTGATCCGCCTCGATCTCGGGCTCGACGTCGCCAATGCCGCGGCGCGCTACATCTTTCACGACCGGCTGCGCGGCGCCACGGAAGGCCAGGTCCCGCTGGGGCAAGAGCCGGTCGGCTACAGCGCGCCGCGCAAGCTGCGCCGGGCCATCGTCCTGATGGAACGGGACCTCGAAGCGCCGCTGCCCCTCGCCGCCATCGCCGACGACATCGCGCTGTCGCAACGACAGCTCGAGCGCCTTTTCAAAAGCCATACCGGTGTCACACCGGTGCAATACTATCTCGAGGTCCGCCTCGACCGGGCGCGCGGCATGGTGACGCAGACCGAGCTGCCGATCCTGGAGATCGCCGTCGCCTGCGGCTTTTCGTCTCAAGAGTACTTCGCCCGTGCCTACAAGAAGCGCTTCGGCTTGCCGCCCTCGAAGGACCGGCAAGAGGGACGCATACCGTTCCAATTCAGGTCCTTCCCGAGTCACAGCAAGCGCGCATGACGCCTGCTGTGACAGGAATGTGCCCGCCACAGAGATCTCACACCTAGCCGTCACGCGGCGCCCATAGGCTCATCCCACCGACGAGGGACGCGCGGCCCGAGAACGCGACGGGTCGCCGTGAGGACGCGTTACAACGAGAGAGCGGCGACAGCGCTCTCCGGCGGGGATTGTCAGTTACGCGAAGATCAGCAGACCGCCCGTGTTCCGGGCACGCTCGCTTGTGCGGAGACGCCGATGCAGGAACGGACCGAACTCGAAGCGCGGCTGCACGGACTGACAGCCGACATCGTCGCCGAGACCAAGCAAGACAAGGAGGCGCTGGCCGAGCTGGAGAAAGAGCTGGTGCGCAGCGCCATCGTTGCGACACCGAAAGGGCCGCTGCGCCGCGAATGGTCGCTCGACCGCTCCGACCGCCTCGACCCGCGGCGGCTGCCGCGCGAGCGCCGACTCAGGGTCAAGCGCCTGGTCGAGCGCACCGAGGTCGACAAGCCGGCAAGCCACCGGGTGTTCCGCCGCGAGTCGCCGGTCGCCACCGGCGCCTTCGACCTCTCCGCGCCGGCCTGGGGCCGGGGCGCGGCCATCGACAAGACCCACGGGCCCTTCGTGAACCAGGACGGCCGGACCTACTGGTTCGACTTCTACCGCCACGCCGAGCTCGAGGCCCTCTACTTCGCGGGACAGACACGCCCGGCCCTGCTGTTCCACGTCCGGCAGGCCCAGCGACGGACTCGCAACCGGCTGCCCCTGACCCCCGTCGGCAGAGGCAGCAACAAGCAGCAACTGCGCCTGAACGCCGGCAGCCTCTGGATCCGCGCCGACCTCCTGGCCAAGGGCGCGCCGGGCGACGGCTACGTCGGCCTGAAGATCAAGGGCGGCCGCCTGCTGCTCGACGACCGCCCCCAGGACAACAAGGGCAAGCTCACCCTGCCGAAGGACGCCGCCGTCGCGGCGGGCCTGAAGCTCGATCCGGCCGATCCGCCCGACGAGGGACGCAGCAGGACCGGCGGCGACGCAGCGGCGGCCCAGCTCGATCTGCCCGATAGCATCGAGCTGCTGCTGAAGGCGGGCAGCCTAGCACCGATGAAGGTGGATCGGGCGGCCTGGTCGCTCTACGGCCAGAAGCTGGGCTTCAAGGCCGCCGAGAAGACCAAGGCAGAGTACCGCGAGGCCCTGCAGGCGCTGGTCGTGCCCATGGAGACCTCCAGCGACACCTTCAAGGTGGGGCGTAGCCGATCCAAAGCGGCCGCGCTCTCCGGCTCAGCGAAGATCACAGGGGCCGGCTGGGTCCTGCCCGTGGCGGCGATCGACATCGACAACCCGACCGAGGCGGCCGGCGCCGGCGGCCTGACGATCCAAGGCAACTCCGACCTGGAGATCACCTGGCCCGGCCTGCGCGACGGCCCGATCTGCCTGCCCTCGCCGGGCATTCTGCTGTTCCCCGGCATCCTCATCGTCAGCGACCTGGCGGCCTCGAACCGCTACGCCCGCCAGACCTTCCGGCTCTGGCAGGACGAGGACTCCGCCTTCCGCTCCGAGGTCCTGCTGCGCTACACGGACTCCTTCCCGCTGCTGTTCGTCGCCAGCGCCGCCGGCAACGAGCTGATCCTGGCCGAGACCAACGCCGAGGGCCGCTTCGACCGGCCGGTCGACGTGGCCGGCTCGCCCTTCCCGGTCAACACGCTGGGCTCCCTGCTGCTGCTCTGGTTCTCCGACACGGCGAGCTTCGTCGCGCTGTTCGACGACGACATCCTGGTCGACGCCCTGGACCCGCAGCAGACCTGGCCGGTCGCGCCGGGCGAGGCCATATCGCTGGCGATCCGCAACGCGCTCTTCACCATCACGCCGGTCAACGGCCTGTTCCTCTTCGCCCGCCTGCGCGACGAGGAGATGGTCGAGACCGGCACGCTGCTGCTCGCGTTCGGCCTCTATGGCGTGCTGCCGACCCTGCCCGACCCCTACGCCGCCAACACCCGCTGGCTGCGCAACCAGATCCGCGACGGCCAGCGGCTGGGGCGACCGGGCATCCTGCTGCTGTCCGGCGTCTCCTGGCAGAAGGCGGCGAGCGACGAGGATCCGGACTCCGTCGACGTGACCTTCGCCTTCGCGCCCCTGGGCGACCAGGAGGAGGCCTTCGAGATCTGGTCGGACGCCGGCGAGCAGGCCGGGCAGCGCGGCACGCCCTTCGGCGGCGGCGGCGATTTCCAGGGCAGCGAGAATCTCTCGATTGCCGCCGCGGCGCCCACCGCCGCAGCCGCGGCCGCCCCCGGGCAGAAGCCCAACGAGCCCGACTGGGACCGGCAGTTCGAGCGCTTCTACGAGGAGCAGTTCGCCCTGCTCGACGTCTCGAGCAACGCCGACCAGATGGGCGTCAGCTTCGCCTGGTTCAGCCCGACATCCCTGGAGGACGAGGACTACATCTTCTACCAGGTCTACCTGCCGAGCTCGCAGGAGAACCCGGACGCCGGGACCTTCCCCTTCCAGATCGAGGACCTCGACCTCTCGGCCCAGAGCCGCTTCGTGCGCGGCTTCGCGCTGCCGCAGGTGAGCTGGGAGCCGCTGTTCAACCTGACGCCGCCGGCCATCGCCGGTGACCCGCCGCCCTTCTTCAACTTCTACCCGAACGACGGCGGGCCGACCCGCCTGTTCAACGATGCCGTCGAGCTGGTGCCGGTGGCGCCGATCCCGGTCACCGAGTTCCTGGTCGAGGATTTCGACAATCGGGCGGAGGGCTTCACCGGCGCGCTCTTCACCCTGCCCTTCGGTCTCAAGGCCTTCGCGGAATTCAGCCGCGACAATCAGTTCCAGCCGAACAACCTGCCGGGCGCCCGGCTCCGCTTCAACCGGCCGGAATACGACCTGACCGAGGTCGAAGGCGGCCTGCAGCTCCGCGCCGACGCGCCTGAGCACCCGCAGGAAGGCTCGATCTTCCGGGGCTCGACCTTGCAGCTCAACAACGTGGTCACCGCTGCGGGGCTTCCGACCGGTGCCGGCACGCTCGGCAACAGCGTCGGCTTCATCTTCAACGAAGAGTTCTTCTACGACGGCAACACCGGCTACAAGGACCGCGGCGTGCCGCTCGAGCGGATCGACTTCTCCGGCTACGGCGCCAGCACCTTCAGCCACTGGCTGAACCCCAACGCCGCGATCGCCGCCACCAGCCAGGCGCGCTTCGACATCTTCGTCGGCCGCTGCTCGCACGAGGTGATCCAGGTCCGCAGCCTGGTCTATCCCTGGGGCATCAAGGTCGTGCGGACGATCACGATCTTCCGGGTCAGCAGCAGCTACGTCTATCGCTTCGACAGCGGCTGGCAGGCTGAGTCCGACGGCCTCTACGACTTCCGCTACCGCGCCTACGACAATGCCTTCAATCCCGTCGACATCCCGAGCCCCTACGAGTTCCACCCGGGCCTGGTCAGGGGCCTGTTCCGCATCCGCAACATCGTCGAGACCAACGACGTGCCGGTCTTCGAGGCGACTTGGAGCAAGCAGAACGGCGACCCCTACATCGACGACAACGGCGTCCTGCGGACGGTCAACGCGGCCACCCCGGCCGACGAGCGCAACCCGGCGGCCAGGCTGCAGCCGCTCTACTTCGATGCCGACGTCGAGATCGACAGCGTGGTCAGCGGTGCCAAGGGCGGCCGTGTGCCCTCGAAGCGCATGCTCGGCTACGTGCAGCTCGCGCCGCGCGGCGAGCCGCTGCCGCCCTCGCTCTTCGCGCAGCTCCTGAATTTGCAGTTCGGCTCGCTCGGCGGGCCGGTGGACTGCGTGGTCGACCTGGCACAGAGCGGCCAGCAGATGCGCCTGACCCGCGTCGACGTCAGCGCCTCCAGCGACGCCGGCGGCCAGCCGATCTTCGTCAGCGCCGGCCGCGGCTCGGTGGTGCTGCCCAAGGAAGGCGCCTGGAGCGTCGTGCAGCACAACCAGGGCACCGGCGAAGTGACGCCCCTGGCCGACACGGACTCGGTGCCGGCGATCCGCCGCGGCCGCCTGCTGAACCCGGACCAGCAGACCACCGATGCCGGCCAGGCCGACCTGACCCGGCTCGCCAACCCGCGCGAGCTGGTGCGCGCCGCCGACAACGCCACGCGCAACTTCGGATTGCTGCAGTCCACGGGGACGCAGAAGGCGCTGTTCCGCCTGCCGAGCTTCGAGACCGGCTCGAACCAGCTCCTGAGTGCCGCGCCGGACTTCGCCGACGCCTACCGCCTGCTCAACGCCGAGCTCTTCCCGACTATCGCCGACACCCTGCCCATGGCCCTCGGCAACTTCGAGACCCGCATCCTCGAGCAGGGCTACCAGCTCCTCAATCAGGCGGACCCGACCGAGGTCTTCGAGCAGATTCTGCCCGACGGGCCGCTCTACCTGATCAACGAGGAGTTCCTCAAGATCTACGTCGAGTACGCCAAGAAGGACAAGGACGGCAACAAGACGCAGGACGGCAGCCTCCGCTACGGCTTCGACGCCCTCGCCGCCGACCAGTCGCAGAAGTGGCTGAGCAAGGTCAACGACATCGGCATGGTGGTCGATCTCGGGCCGCTCGAGCGGCTGATGATGGTCAAGGGCAAGTTCGACACCGAGAAGGGCGCCTCGCCGGCCTTCATCGAGCCGCAGCTCGAGTTCAGCGACGCTCTGCAGCCGGTCATCGACATCCTGCAGATCCTGCTGATGCTGCAGGGCGGCGACTACGAGCAGGCCTTCGCCAAGGGCCTCGAGATCGCCATGAGCAACTCGGCGGACTCCTGGACCTACGCCTTCTCGGCCAAGAAGGAGATCCCGCTGGTCAAGTTCCCGCCGGGGCCGGCCTTCGACAACCCGACCAACCCGCTGAAGCTGGAATGCAAGCTGGCGCTCGGCGTCTACTTCAACGAGGTCCTGGACTTCACCGACGACCCCAAGGACCTGATCCCCTCGGCCGGTGCCTTCATCGAGTTCGGCGGCCGGCTCTCGGTGATGTGCGTCAGCGTGGCCGCGGCGACCGTCTACGCCACCGGCTCGGTCGACCTGCGCACGGCGGCGGACATCAAGACCGGTCCCTCGCTGCTCATGAAGTTCGGCTTCGGCGCCGAGATCGTGGTCGGGCTGCCGGTCGTCGGCACCGTCTCGATCCTCTACATGGTCGGCGTCGAGATCATCCTCGAGACCGACCGCATGGTGGTCGCCGGCTTCCTGCTGTTCCGGGGCCGCGCCGAGATCCTCGGCGGCATCGTCACCGTCACCATCACCATCGAGGCCAAGGGCATCATCGAGCGCCTGCCGGCGCAGGATCGCACCAACATGATCGCCCAGGTCACCTTCGGCCTCGATATCAGCATCTTCCTGGTGATCAACATCAGCTTCTCCGAGAGCTGGCAGGAAGCCCGCCAGATCGCCTGAACCGGGATCCCGACCGCCATGGACGCACGCTTCAGTCTTCTGACCTTCCCGCAGCGCTTCGACGGCGCCGACCTGACGCTCTCGGTCCTGCTGGTGCCGCGGCTCAGCGCGGCCTGGAACGGCGATCCCCTGCTGCCGGTGATCGCCGACTTCCCGAACGTCGGCGACAGCACGCCGGCCTTCGCGGATTCCGACATCCAGTTGGAGGCGCGGATCATCGCCGGCCTGGACAGCTTCCCGGCGAGCGAGCCCGTCGACGCCACCGCGCCGCTGCCCGGCGCCAGCGGCCCCCTGGCCGACGCCCGCCAGCTCTTCGAGGAGCTGGTGGCGCCGCAGCCGGGGCGCTTCGTGCTGAGCAACGACCCGCCAAAGCTGGCCGAGCCGGTCGACCCGAACATCCGGATCAACAAGCACCTGCCGAAGAGCTACCGCGAGTCCCACCTCTTCACCGGCCCGCGCACGCCCGAGGCCAAGGTCGACGACAGCTACGCCTGCGCCGTCAAGGAGGACAAGGCGCCGAACCCCGGCTTCCAGGTGACGCCGGACAGCGTGAGCTGGGGCCAAATCTACGCCTATTCCCTGCGGCAGCCGCAACTGGCGCGGCGCCTCGGCTTGATCCGCGACGCCGCCTTCACGGTGCCGGCCGGGCTCTTCGAGGACGGCGGCTTCCTCTACGTCGGCCTGGCCGAGGGCAGCGACTACCTGGCGCAGGTCGAGGCCGACTACAGCTTCCTGGCGCGCTACGCGGCCCGCATTCCGCCGTTGGAGGGCGGCACGGGCCGCACGCTCTTCGCCGCCTCGCTGTTCCCGGTGCTGTTCGACGACCCGGGCGTGGTCGGGCCGCCTCCGGTGCCCGGCAACTACGACAAGGTCTTCGCCGACGCGGCCGCCTTCGACGACGGCTTCGCCAAGATCGTCCATGGCCGCCAGCCGGTCAGCCAGAACCTGCTGGCCGAGGAGCCCGACGAGTTCCCGCCGACCAACGACCTGGGCTGCAGCGTCTGCTGCGACGACCAGGAAACGCTGGAGCGGCAGAACCGGGCGCTGATCGAGGACCCGAGCGTGCCGCCGGTGCCTGGCACACCGCAGCGCCTCGATGCGCCGTCGGGCGTCTTCGGCTTCCGGATCGACGCGCGGGAGGCCGGCGACGCGGCCTGGAACTCCCTGGTCCGGGTGCGCAGCCGCGCGCCCCTGGTGCTCGGGCAGGTCAACCTCGGCCGCTTCGAGGGCGAGCTCGGCGTCGAGTACCATCCCATGCAGCTCGACGGCAACCAGGCCACCGGCCGCTTCTGGCTGCCGGTCTACCTGGCCCATTGGAACGGCCAGTCCCTGGTGCTGCCCGACGAGGACGCGGCGGCGCTCTATCAGACCGAGCAGGCGGTCGGCCAGGCGGCGGCGCTGGGCCGCATGTACGAGCCCCTCGGCCTCGACGCGATCCCGCTGCGCTACGGCCGGACCTACGACTTCAGGGTCCGCTACATGGACCCGACGGGCGGCGGGCCGCTGGTCGACGACGAGCCGGTTCAGGACTCGCAGGCGCCGATCGCCACCATCCCGTTCCGCCGCCATGTCGTGCCGGAGCCGGTGCGGGTCAGCGGCCTCACCCTGTTCCCGGACGCGCCCCTCGACGAGTACTTCCCCGACGACAGCCTGGAGATCGCCCGCCCCCTGCTGGGCTACCCGAGCGTGGTCTTCACCGACAAGTACGCCGACCCGATCCCCCTGCTGCAGGCGGCCTCGAACGCCATGGTCGGTCAGGAGAGCTTCGGCATTCCCGATCCCGACGTGCAGCGCCTGCGCATCGACGTCGAGGTGCGCGCCCTGAAGCTGGACAACAAGCTGTCGCTCTCCGGGCGCGAGCCCTTCGCCCTGCTCTACACGACGCATCGGGACTTCCCGGCGGCCTTCGACCAGCCGCTGACCGTGCCCCTGGAGTTCCGCGACGCGGCCGTCCTCAACTTCGGCGATCCGAACGACCTGGGCGACCTCGGCGCCACCGTCGCCGAGATCGACGCGCTGGAGGAGGTCCTGCTGCCGACGGCCCGCGAGATCCGCCTGACCTTGCGCGCCGTCGACGACGAGAACGCCGCCTACTACGCGCCCGGCGCCAACATCGGCAAGCCGCTCCAGATCAAGCTGCGGCGCGAGTCGGCCGACGAGACGGACCTGCTGGCGAACCTGGCCGCCGCCCGCAGCATCCGCGGCATCTACCTGCAGCCCGACCCGCCGCCGGTCTTCGACGGCCGGCTGGACAGCCTCCTCTTCAGGCGCCACACCGGCGACAGCCCGGCCATGATCCAGCGCCTGGCCCGCGAGCTGCGCCTCGACCACAAGGGCCTGACCCTGCTCGCCAAGAAGGGCGAGCGCATCGTCTTCGGCTGCTCGCGGCGGATTCGCCATACCCTGGCGCCGGACCAGTCGTCGCTGACCCTGGCGACCAAGGACGACCTGCTGAACCACTGGGTGGTCGCCCTGACCCTGCAGCTCGACCGCGACTGGACCTGGGACAACCTGCGCAAGGTCGCCTTCGAGATCTTCCGGGAGCAGCGCTTCCAGGCGGACAGCGAGGTCGACGACAACGACGGCGAGCCGGTCGGCGACTGGGAGATCGATCAGACCATCGCCATCCAGGCCCTGGAGAACGCCGACCGCAGCCGCACGCGCCTGGTGTTCCTCGACGCCGTCGAGCCGAAGTCGGAACGGCCGCAGCAAAACGACCCCTCGGAGACCCGCTTCCCCGACGTGATCGAGCTCAACTATCGGGTCGAGCCGCGCTTCCGCGAGGCGCCGGAGGCCAGCGACGAGCCTTCGACCTTCGAGCTGACCCTGCCCGTCACCTCGAACCCGACCCAGGTGCCGCGGATCGCCTCGGCCGGCATCGCCCTTTCGAAATACCGGCGCGACGAGGTCTATGCCTCGAGCGAGCCGCGCCGGCGCTTTCTCTGGCTGGAGCTCGAGGAGCCTGTCGCCGACCCGAACGACTCCTACTTCATCCGGCTCCTGGCCTACGGGCCCGACCCGCTGCTGTCGGACAACCGGCTGGAGACCTTCGTGCCGCCGGACGAGCCGGAGCTGAACATCGACCCGGAGCTGATCCGCGTGATCACGCCCGACCAAAGCGACGACCTGGCCGGTTTCGATGCCATGCTGCAGATGGAGCGGGCCAGCAACAGCGACCGGCACTACCTGGTGCCCCTGCCGCCGGGCATGAACGCCGACAGCCCCGAGCTCTTCGGCTTCTTCACCTACGAGCTGCGGGTCGGCCATGCGAGCATCTGGTCGACGGCCCAGGGCCGCTACGGGCGCGCGCTCCGCAGCACCGGCGTCCAGCACCCGGCCCCGACGCTGTTCTGCACCACCAACCGCAACCCGGAGGAGCTGCTGGTCGAGGCGCCCTACGCCCGCGCGGTGCTGAACGGCAAGAACATCACCGCCGACCCGCCGCGCAGCGAGCTCTGGGCCCTGCTCTACGCCCAGGTGCACCAGGCCGACGGCAAGGACCATCGCAACATCCTGCTCGACGACCGCAAGCTGAGGGTCCTGCCGCGCATCCGTGGCCGCTTCGAGGACGACCAGGGCAATCTCCTGCTCGCCTTCCAGAACCGCGACGCGCCGGCCAAGGGCGCGACCCGCTGGAAGCAGCCGGAGATCGAGGACATGCTGCGCTCCCTGGGCCTGCCCCTGGATTCGCCTCTGAGCGTGCTCTGCGTCGAGATGCTGCCGGCGCTGCACAACCTGCAAGCGGCGGCGAGCACGACGACCCAGGGCTTCGCCGCCGACAGCAACCTGGCGGCCGAGGTCCGGGCGGAGCGCGGCGGCTTCGGTGCCGGCGTCGATCTCGCCACGCCGACCGTCGACGGCATCCGCCCGCTGTCGGACGAGCTCGGCCACTTCCGCATTCTGCGGACCTCGCCGCTGACGCCGGCGCCGCCGATCTGCTGAGATCTTCCATGATCGTGGTCCGGGAGCAGGATCAGGGAGTCTTCCGCTAAAGCGTTCCCGGATTGGGCAGCATCGCCGGTTGGTTGCCAAAGGGAAACGAACCGCCCCCTCACCCAGCTCCGGCTAAGCTCAGCCTTCGGCCTCGCTAAGCCTCCACAACCCTCTCCCCCGTCGGGGGAGAGGGATGCGTAGGCTTGGTGAGGCGCAGCCGAGCCTAGCCGGAGCTGGGTGAGGGGGCGGTTCGTTTCGATGTCGAGAGCTGCCGCGACGCGCGCCGATCGCCAGACTGTTACCGGACAATCGGACCGGCGCAGATGCGGCGCGCGCAGTCCTTCGCGCTAGCTGACCCGCCGCGCCACCGGGCGGCCGAGCGGGTCGGCGCGCGAGTCGCCCTGGCCGCCCGAAAGGCAGCGGCCGGCGTGCTGTCGGATCCGTTCCGAGGCCTCGCGGAGACGGTCGACGGTGAAGGCGTTGGGCGGTGCCGGCCGGAAGAGATAGAAGCCCTGAACGGCATCGCAGCCCTCGGCGAGCAGGAAGTCCAGCTGGCCCTCGGTCTCGATGCCCTCGGCGATCACCCTCAGGCCCAGATTGTGCGCCATCTCGATGACGGCCTTGACGATGGCCGCGTCGCTCGGGCTCTGCAGGACGTTCTGCACGAAAGACTGATCGATCTTGATCGTGGCGCCGGGGAAGTTCTTCAAGTGATTGAGCGACGAGAAGCCCGTGCCGAAGTCGTCCAACGCGACCAGCAGACCCAAGTCGTGGAACTCCTGCAGCACCGCGCTGACCCGCTCGGAGTCCTTCAGGATGCTGCTCTCGGTGATCTCGATCTCGATCAGATCGGGCGACACCTGGCACTCCTCGAGGATCAGCCGGACCGACTCGCTGAGGTCGAGCTCCTGGAACTGGCGGGCCGAGAGGTTCACCGCCATGCGGAAGCCCTCGATGCCCATATCGTGGAACCGGCGCGCCTGCGCGAAGGCCTGGCGCATGACGAACTCGCCCATGGAGACGATCAGGCCCGTCTCCTCCGCGATGTGAATGAACTGCTCCGGGCTGACCCGGCCCCAAGCCGGATGCTGCCAGCGCAGCAAGGCCTCGAAGCCGATGACGCCGCCGTCCGGCAGGCCGAACTGCGGCTGATACTCGAGGACGAACTCGTCGCGATCGACGGCCTTGCGCAGGCCCTTCTCGATCTCCTGGCGCCGCGTCGCCTTGATGTGCAGATCGACGGTGTAGAACTGGTAGCTGTCGCCGCCGCTCTCCTTGGCCCGGTACATGGCGGCGTCGGCGCTCTTGATGAGGTCGTCGAAGTTGCGGACGTCGGTCGGATAGATCGCGATGCCGACGCTGACCGTCGTGTAGACCTCGTTGCCGGAGATCGTGACCGGCTGCTTGACGATCTCGAGTATGCGGTCGCCGAAGTGGGAGACGATGGTCGGGTCGTGGATGCCCTCGAGCACGACGGTGAACTCGTCGCCGCCGAGACGGGCGACCAGATCGCTGGCGCGGACGCTGTCCTTGAGGCGCTGCGCGACGACCTTGAGGAGCTGATCGCCTGTGTCGTGACCGTAGGTGTCGTTGATCATCTTGAAGCGATCGAGGTCGATCAGCATGACCGCGACCATCTCGTCGCGCCGGCTGGCCCGGGCCAGGCTGCCGGTCAGGAAGTCCTTGAAGAGGTTGCGATTGGCGAGGCCGGTGAGCTGATCGTACTGGGCGAGCTCGGTCAGGCGGGTCTCCGAGCGGTGCTGCTCGATCGAATAGCGAATGGCACGGTCGAGCAGGCGCGCCGTGATCTCGCCCTTGACCAGGTAGTCCGAGGCACCGGCCTTCATGGCCTCGATGTCCACTTCCCGGCTGTTCTCGCCGGTCAGCAAAATGATCGGCGCGTTGCAGCCCTGCTGCACCGCCTCGCGAATCAGGTCGAGGCCGTTGCCCTCACCCAGGCGATAGTCGACCAGATAGACGTCGTGGCTGTGCTCGTGGACCACCTCCAAGGCGCGCGACCAGGTCTTGATCCACTCGAGCTGGAAAGTCGTGCCGTAGATCTCGATGAGCAGATCCTGGGTGAGCAGGAAATCGTCCTCGTCGTCCTCGATGAAGCAGATCCGCGGCCCCTCGGCGAGAGAGCGCTCCGCCGCCCGGCGCTCCGCCTTGCTGCGCTCGATGGCGTAGCGGATCGAGCGGTCCAGGAGAGCGGGGCGCAGCTCGTTCTTGTCCAGAAAGTCCGAGGCGCCGGAGCGCATGGCCTCGAGGTCCGTGTCCCGGTCGCCACAGCCGGTGAGCAGGATCAAGGGAATCTCGACGCCGTGGGCGATGGCCTCCTGCACCAGCTCCATGCCGCTGTGCTCGCCCAGATTGTTGTCGAGCAGACAGACGTCGTAGCGGTTGCCGGAGATCTCGTGGGTCGCCTCTTCCCAGCTCGGCACCCAATGGAGTCGCAAGGCCTCGCCGTGGATGTCGGAGAGCATCTCGTGGACGATGATGTAGTCGTCCTTGTCGTCCTCGACCAGGAGGATGCGCGGGCAGGCGTCGCCGGCCGTCTCACGGCGGCGCGCACGCGACTGTTCCCTGGCGATCGCGTAGCGGATCTTCCGGTCGAGATGGTTCGGGTTGAGATGGTCCTTGGAGACGTAGTCGGAGGCGCCGGCCCGCATGGCCTCGAGGTCGACGTCCCGGTCGCCGAGCCCCGTCAGAACGACGATCGGCAAGGTCTCCCTGATGGAGCGGATCTCCGGGATCGTCGGCAAGCTGTCGTCGAGCCCGAGCCGGTAGTCGAGCAGGCAGACGTCGTATGGCTTCTCGCGGATCGCCTCGATTCCGGCGTAGAGAGTCTCGTAGCAGTCGAGCTCGAACTCCTTGCCCCGGCTGTCCGACAGGAGATCCCGCACCAGCACGCAATCGTCGGGATCGTCGTCTATGAGAATCACATGGAGCATAGCGCGTGTCTTTTCAGGTAGCCATGTCCATTCGGGTCAAGCCAAGCACCCGATCAGGGCGCGCCTCACGTGCGATTCTTCAAGCGGCCGCGTCGACGCTGTCGCACTCCGGCGGCAGGGCAACGATCTCGACCCAATAGTTGGTCAGGACCTTCACCACCTCGACCAGCTCGGCGAAGGTGACGGGCTTGGTGATGAAGGAGTTCACACCCAGGCCATAGGTCCGGACGATGTCTTCCTCGGCCTCGGAGGTGGTCAGGACGACCACGGGAATCCGCTGCAAGCGGCGATCGGCCTTCAGCTCTTTCAAGGCCTCCCGGCCGTCCATCTTCGGCATGTTGAGGTCGAGAAGGATCAGGCCCGGATAGGCGCTGTCGTGCAGGTCGGCGTACTCCTCCTCCCGGCGGAGGTAGCGCAACAGCTCCTCGCCGTCCTCGACGAACTCGAGCTTGTTGTTGAGCTTGCCGCTCTCGAAGGCGTCCTTGATCAGCATCCTGTCGTCGGCATCGTCGTCCGCGATGAGGATGGTGATTGGCCCAGCTTGACGCTTCATGCCTGCTCTCCCGAGGGATCCTGCCTGACAGGCAGGACAACAATGAAAGTGGTGCCTTTGCCGGGCGCGCTCTCGGCCGTGATGACCCCGCCGTGCAGCTCGGCGATCTTTCGGCAGGTGGCCAGGCCGACGCCCGTCCCTTCGTACTCGTTGCGTCCGTGCAGTCTCTGGAAGATCCCGAAGATCCGGTCGAGATGCCGCATCTCGAAGCCGATGCCGTTGTCCTTGACCCGGATCTCACAGACCTCCTTGGCCTGGGTGTCGAGCGCCAGCTCTTGCGGAACCTGGCTGTGGACGTGGGCCGAAACCTCGATCTTCGGGGACACCCCTTCCGCCTGGAACTTGATCCCATTGGCGATCAGGTTCTGGAACAGCATCCGCATCTGCGTCTTCTCGGCGTCGATCGTCGGCAGCGGCTGGAGGTCGACGCTGGCCTCGCTGCTCTCCATGGCGACCTGCAGGTCGGAAAGCACGTCCGAGACGACCTTCTGCAGATCGACCGAGGCGAAGGGCTTGGCCTTGGTCGTGACCCGCGAGTAGGCGAGCAGGTCGTTGATCAGGCTGCGCATCCGACCGGCGGCATTCTGCATGCGGTCGATGTACATCTGACCGTCGTCGCCGAGCTTGTCGCCGAAGCGGGCGACCAGCCGGTCGCCGAAGGCCTCGATCTTGCGCAACGGCTCCTGCAGGTCGTGAGAAGCGACCGACGCGAAGTCCTGCAGCTCGCGGTTGCTTCGCTTCAGGGCCGCTTCGCGATCCTTCAGCTCCGTGACGTCGGTGTGCAGGGCGACCGTCCCGCCGTCCGCCGTCTCATACTCGTCGATCAGGATCCAGCGGCCGTCGGCCAAGCGCCGCTCGATGCCCTTCGAGGTCGAGCGGCTGCGCCGCTCCAGACGGGCGCGCAGGCGGACCGCCTCGTCCGGGATCTCGCCGCTCTCGGTGTCGGGGATGTGCGCCTCGACGTCGACGCCGTTCTCGATCTCGGCCTTCATCACCTCTTCGTAGGAGGCGCCCGGCTTCAGGGCGCCCTCCAAGACGGGATACATGTCCCTCAGCATGCTATTGCAGGTAACCAGGTTGTCGTCGGCATCGAACAGGACGAAGCCGTTCGGCATGCTCTCGACGATGGTGTCGCGCACGCGCGCCTCGGCGGCCACGGTGGCCAGCTCGGCTTCCTTGATCCGGGTGGCGTCTAGGATGACGCCGTCCCACTGCACCGAGCCGTCCGCCCGCCGCGTCGGCCGTGCGATCGCGTGGGTGTACTTGCGCTGACCGTCCCGCGTGTTGATGGTCGCTTCGACATCCCACATCTCGAGATTGCGGGAGGCCTTGAGCAGGCGGTCGCGGAAGGTCGCGGCGTACTCCGCGCCGTGCGTATCGAACAGCGCCTGCGGGTTTTCGACGATCTCCTCCGGCGGCACGCCGAACAGGTCGCGTGCCGCTTCGGAGATGTAGCTGTACTTCATGCTGCCGTCGGTATCGACGATCCGCTGATAAACCACGCCGGGGATCGAGGCGGCGAGTGAAGCGAAACGCTGGTTGGCGGAGCGCAGCGCCGCCTGGCGCCGCTCGAACTCGATGGCGAAGCGGACGAGCTGCGTCATGGAGCCGATGGGCCGGTCCGCGCCGCCCTCGAGGTCCAACTCGCCGGCCGAGCAGATCATCAGCATGCCGAGCAGCTCGTCGTCCTGGCTACGCACCGGCACGATGCGGAGCGGGACGAAGCCCTGCGTGACGACGCTGTTGCGGATCGAGTCGCAGAGCGGCGTGCCGTCGAAGCCGCATTCGTCGACGTCGGCGCCGTTCGCGGGGCGCGCCGTCTGGCCGGCGCACTTGACCTGCTTCAGGCTATCGGCCAACGCCGCGGGCAAGCTCGGAGCGGCGATGTGCTCGATGTCGGTGAGGCGCTCGTTGATCGCGAAGATCGCGCAGCTCGTGCCGCCGATCAGTTCCTCGGTCGCCCGGACGACGGAGTCCAGCGTCTCATGGAAGCTCGCGCCGCCGACGATCTTTTCCAGCACGTTCTGCTGGACGATCAGAAGGTCGGCGAGCGTCGATTTCTGATCCTGGGTCTCTGCCGGCGTGATCGGCTCCCGTTCCGGCGCCGCCTGGCCCGCCTCTTGGGGCTCGAGTGCGGTCTCACTTGCGACGTTCGCACCGCTGATCATGGCACTTGAAGTGGCCGTCATTCCGCCTTCATCCCTGGGTTTCGAGTAGCGCGCACCTGCTGCCTTGTCGGTTGCAGGGAACTTCACGAGTCTTAGTTGTGGGCCTTTAAAATTCCCTTAGTTTCCGCAACTTGAGAGCGATTCATCGGAGCTCTCGAAATGCTGATCCGCAGAGTTGCGGCAGAAAAAACGCCCCTGCCCGGCCACCACCGAGCAGGAGCGTCTTCGGGACCCCATCGTCCGGGCTGCAAGAGCCCTTAGTTCACGTCCTCGACGGGACGGCCGTCCTGCCGAACGAGCCGGCCCTCATAGTCGTAGACGAAGCTGGCGCTCTCGAAGAAGGCGAAGGGAATCTCGAGACCGATCTCCCGGGCCTTCTTGAAGTTGATGGCGATGTCGGGCGGCGAGACGATGCCGACCGGCAGCTCGCCGACCTTGGCGCGTCCGGCCAGGACGTCGACGCCGTAGAGAGCGGCCAGATGAGCGTTACTCTCGAAGCTGATGCCGATCGACAGCACGGCGCTGTCGGCACCGCCGCGAACCACTTCCGGCACGACGCTGAGCACCGGGACACGGTCGGAGTGCGCGTTGATCGTGCTGATCTCTCGGAAGACCGAGGTGCTGCCCGTGATCCAGAAGACGCTCTGGTCCAGGGTCGGGTCGTTCTTGCGCATCGTGGCGACGGCGCCCTCGACGAGCTCGGCGAGCTCCTCCTGGGCGTTCTCCGGGTTCTGCACCTCCAGGTCCAGAACCTGAATGCCGCGGCGCCGGGCGTCCGCCGCGATCGGCTTCGCCTGGGTCTGCACGGCGGAGATGTTCTGGCTATCGACCAGCACGCCGAAGTTCTTCAGGTTCGGGTTCAGCTCCAGAACGTAGGCCATCTGGACTTCGATGGGCATGTTCAGGGAGGTGAAGGCGAAGTTCGTGCCCGAGCCGCTCTCGTAGTCGTTCGCCTGGCCGAGCAGGACCGGGTCCTTGGAGCAGACCGAGACGACCGGCACCTTGCCGCCCCGGAAGTTCTCCCAGAGCCAGGCCGTCGAGGCGGAGCCCATGGAGAAGACCAGCTCGAAGTCGCTGCTGTTGATCGTCGCCAACGCCTTGCGGCCCGCGGCGTCATCGCGGGCGAAGTTGACCACGTTCAGCTTGGCGTTGATGCTCTTGGAGGCCAGGACCTGCAGGATCCGGCTGATCGCCACGTCGTAGGCCGACGAGGGCTTCGGGTAGAGCACGAAGATGTTGCGCTCCTCGGCGCCGGGAATCGGCTCCTTCTTGCTGATGACGACCTGCATCGGGTCGTCCGGCACGGCTTCGAAGTTCCAGGCCGCGCCTGCTTCGTCGCTATAGCGGAACCAGTCCGAGTAGCTCTGTACTTCGGCTCCGACAGCGGGCGTGGCCAGGAGCATGGCCGCCGTCAAGCCGGCAATGGCCGTCGCACCCGCCCAGCCCTGGGGTGTCCGTCGCGCTCTCGTCATGATGGGGTCTCCCGAGTGGTTTGCGCCCGTGGGCGCGTGTAAAGCATGATGAAGATCAGACCGGCGACGAAGATGTATGCGCCGATCCATCCCAGGATCTCCGCCTCCTGCCCGTACCAAAGGAAGAGTTGGCCGACCACGATGGGACCTGCGATGTGGCCGACCCGCTCCAGGAAGCGGTAGGTCGCGGTTGCCGCGCTCTCGCCAATGCGGCCGGCCAGCTCGGACTCGGCGATATGGGTGACGACGGGCGCGTTGATGAAGCCGTGCGCGATGCCGACGATGGCGATGCCGGTGATCAGGACGATGGTGACCAGGGTCGAGCTGTTCGGGGCCATCGCGATCGGCGTCCAGTCGATCATGCCGACCAGCATCAGGCCGATGCCGCTGATGGCGGCGCCCCAGAAGAGCACGCTGTGGGTCTGCCCGACCCGGTCGACGAGACGCGAGACGTAGCCGCTGGCGAGGATGACGCCGGCCGCGTAGACCATGATGATCTGGCCAATGTCTTCCTGCGGGAAGGACTTCTTGGCGAGCAGCAGCGGCAGGGCGAAGATCACCACGCCGGTCAGCACCGCCTTGGCCGGGATGCCGATCAACAGCATGGTCTTGACGAAATCCAGATTGCGGATCACCTGCAGCATACTGAGCCCGAGCTGTTTGAGCGGGATGCCGAGGCGTAGGTTGCTGCTGTCCTTCGACTGGATCGCCGGCACCAGCACCAGGGTATAGAGCGCCAGCCCGAAGGCGACGCCGGCAGCCAGGGTGAAGACGCCGTCGGACCCGAGGTAGGTGACCAGAAGCGAGCCGATCGCCATGCCGGAGATCATGCCGCCCTGGAAGCCGAACACGATGATCGAAGCCCCTTGCGTCTTCCGGTCCGGCGAGGCCGTCATCAGGATGTAGGACTGCACGCCGATGAACAGCATGCCCTGGCCGATTCCCGCCAAGGAGCGCGCCAGGACCAGCACGAAGAAGTCCACCGGCATGAGCAGCAAGGCGATGCCGGCGGCGGCCAGGATCAGGCCGCCGTAGATCAACGGTCGTGGGCTGAATTGCTGGGCGTAGTGCCCGGCCGGCACCAAGGCGAGCGCGAAGAACAGGTAGTAGGCCATGAAGGGCGCCGAGACGTAGCCCGACGACAAGCCCCACTGCCCCACCACGTCGTGCACGAACTGCGGCAGGAAGGAGTACATCAGGTGCTCGACGAAGACCGCCACGAAGAACAGCGGTTTCACGAAGCTGAGGGCGGCCTCGCCCTTGTAGCGTTCGACGTCCTCCTCTTCGTCGTCGAAGTCCATGCCTTCATGATAGCGCTGGACCGAGCCGGCCATCTGCAGGAAGAGTCCCGCGATGAAGGCGGAGGCCACGAAGAGGGCGGCGAAGTTCTTCACACTCCTGACGATCTGCCGCAGGACGATGTTCACCGGTAGCGCGACGGCCACCTCGATCCGCCGGATGCTGTCCGACGGCGTGATGTCGACCGTGTACTGGTAGTCGCGCTTGTCGTTGACCCAGGGCCGGCCCACCTTGCTGCGGTCGGTGTGGATGGAGACCACGCCGTTGACCGTCAGCCCGGCCGCGCTGATATCCGGGTTCAGCTTGCGATAGTCGCCGAAGATCTTGTCGAGCCCGCGGATCTCCTCGATGTTGAGGTTGAATCCGACGATGTCCGTCAATCGCTGTCCCAGCGAGTCGGCCAGGGCCTTGGTCTTGGCCTGCGCGCCCTCGGAATAGAGGTTGATCAGGGTCAGGATGACGAAGCAGGCCATCAACAGGAAGGTCAGCCCGTAGCCGACCTGCAGCCAGGGCATTCGCCGGCCCCGCAGCGCCGGCCTGAAGGCCGCCACGGCAATGCCGAAGGCGGCCGATAGGACGCCGGCGACGACCAGCAGAGGCTCGAAGTTCTTCTGCACGCGGTCCGCGACGAGCGCGCGCGGCATGGTCACGGCGAGCTGGCCGACGATCTCGTAGCGGTTCCTCAGCGGCAGGACCGCCTGGACGAACTGGTCCGACATGCGCGTGTCGGCGGTGCCGCTCGCCTGGGAGGATATGGAGTCCGATTCCGGCAGGAGCGGTATCGCCGATTCGCCGACGGCGAAGACCTCCGCGCCGGCCGCGTCGTAGACCACGATGGACGCGATCGAGGGATCCGAGGAGAGGATCGTGCCGGCCCGCGTCGTGAAGCCGACGTACTGTCGCAGGGGCAGACCGGGCCGCAGGAAGTTGTTGATGGCGCTCTGGATCACCCTGCCCTGCGCCACCAGCTTCTCGAGGTGGAACTGCTGGTAGGTCCGCTGGCCCTCGCCGAAGGCGACGTACATGAGCAAAAGAAGAGACAGCCCAGACACGATGAACATCGTGAAGGCATCGGATATCCGGTGAAGTTTCTTCTTCTGGGTCGCCATTTGTGCGTTCGGCCTCCGGTGACGGAGGCCAGTCTTTCCTATTTCAGGAGTGAGGCGAGGTGCGCGACCGCGCCGCGTCGCTGACTGAACAGGAGGTCGATGCGATCCGCGAGCAGGGACAGGATGAGGTCGTCGTAGCTCATCCCGTAGTTCGCCAGGCTCGCGCAGACCAAGCTGGTTTTCTCTCCTTTCGGGGCCTTGAGATCGGGCTTCGGATTGGCCTCCAGGACGTACATCTTGCCGTCTTCATCGGAGCGGACGTCGAGGCGGACGAGGGTCTCCAGCCCCAGCTCGGCAAAGACCTCGGTCGCCAGATCCTCGAGCTGCCGCGCGACCACCGCGTCCTCGACCGGATCGAGGGCGCGGATGCGGTCGACCGTGATCGGCCGGACGTCCATCGAGGTGAAGATCATCTCGTCGGGCTCGAGGACCCGCTCCACGGCGCCGAAGACGAAGGGGCTGTCGCAGCGCTCGAGCTGGCCCTGCTTGGCGATCACGTGGCCGCAGACCGCGATGCAGAACTCCCGGCCGCTCATGAACTTCTCGATCAGCACATGGTTGTGCGTGACGTCGTAGACCTCGTCGATCGTGGCCTTGAGGTCTTCCGGCTCGTCGACGACGTGGACGTGCTGCGAGGCACGGCCGGAGACCGGCTTGACGACGAAGGGGCCGCCGTAGTCGCCGAAGATCGACTTGAAGCGCCGCGTCTCGTGCGCCGCGGCGTCCGATCGGCCCGGGTGCCAGCTCATGAACAGCGGCGTCGGCAGGCCGAGAGCCAGCAGGTCGCGCTTGAAGCTGTGCTTGTTGTCGAGCGTGCTGGCGGTCAGCGGGTCGTGGCCGACGTAGGGGATGCCGACCATCTCGAGCATGGCCGAGGCGTGGCTCATGGGGTTGTAGCCTTGCACGCCGCCGGTGTTGAGCCAGACCAGATCGATCCCCAGGTCGCTCAGCTTGCGGGCCAGGCTCATGTCCTCGGCCAGCAGGTGAACCTGTTGTCCGCCAAGGCGTTTCAGGGATTCGGAGATGTCTTCGGCGACGGCCTGGTAGCTCTTCCAGGTGCGGGTGTTGATGGTCTGATTGATGACGGCGCCTTCGGCCGACTTGTCACCGCCGTAGACGACGGCAATGCGCATCCGCTCGAGCAGGCGGCTGACTTGTTCCTGGAGTTCCTTGGATCGGCCGGTACGGCGCGGCACGACAGGCGTTGCCGCTGGCGGAGAAAAGGCCGCGCTTCCCGCGTGCAACAAAGTGACCTCATCCCTGGATTTGCCTAAGCTCGGCGAAAATCTAGGGAGGACTGGTTAAATTTCCCTGAAATGCGCGGCAGTCAGCCGATTCCGCGCGGCCGAACGCCCCTCTCGGACAAGCGTTAACGAGACCTTTGCAGCGCCGAGTTGCCGCCGCCGGAACACTCGAACCTCGGCCCACGCGCGACTCCGCCACGGCGGCCGTCGCGCATGGAGAGAGCCGACCCGGTTCGTTGCGACCATGACGAGGCCAAATAGCCGCGAAATGGAGGTGGCGGCCTGGACAAGGGGAGCCGAATCCGCAACTGTTGGGCTTACAGGTCCCTTTTGCGGGATTGAGACATGCCGACAGAAGTGCGCCGCATAACCTTCAAGACCGGCGAGCTCGCCGAAGCACTGGGCACAGCCTCCGAACTGAGCGCGACCGAAACCGCAGCCGCCGCACTGAGCTTCGTTCAAGGTGCCGGCGGCACGGCGGCGCTCAAGCTGACGGCCGGCGAGGAGTCCGCCGGCGGACGCACGATCGAGATAGCCATCGACGAGGTCGGCTCGGCCCTCGTGAAGTACTGCCTGGATCATGGCATCCCGATCCCGCAGCAGGCCTCGCGCTCGCTCTCCATCAACGACGGCAAGCTGGCGCTCTACATCCACATGGACGAGGAAGTCGAGGCTTCGAACGTCGCGCTACCGGATTTCTACGACTACGACTTCTATGGGTGAGGATCGGCAGGCTTCGTCAGCCCCCCTCTCTCGCGCCGCCTCTATTCGTCCCAGCCCAGACTGAAGGGCCCGCAGGTCAGCAGCTTTGCCTCTATGCCGAGGTAGGCATGGTGCGGCAGGGATCGCTCGGCCTTGGGGCGTCGCGGCTTCACGGCGCGAGGCGCGAGTGTGTCCCGATTGCGGAATCCCGTCAGGCAGGCCTGCAGGCTGCGGCCCGGCGCGATCCAGACATTCCCCATGCCGAAGCGCTTGGCCGCCTCGAAGGCCTGGAGACCGCCCGCCCGCCGCTCGCCGTGCTCCAGCGCCGAGGCCGGAAGGGCCCCGGCCGCCAGGGCGAGAACCGCCACGAAGACGCAGGCGGGCAGACGTCTTAACTTTACTTCCGGTGATAGTCCCTGCCGGACCATTCTGCCGTCCTGGCAATCATTGTTATTCGGCTCTTCATTATAGTCGATTTGCCGCAGCGGCGCCAAAAGGCGCCGCCTAGACTGTCAGGCAGGCCTCGCGCGCCGCCCGTTCTCGAGGACAGCGCGCGTCGTCAGCTCCTTCGGCCGCTCATTCGGCGGCGCCGGGGCCGAAGTTGTTGTGGGCGTCGACGACGACGCCGGGGAAGCCCTGCATGCCCTTGTTGGCGCCGAGCTTGCGCGCGAC
>JANQLT010000012.1 GCA_028280455.1 Kiloniellales bacterium | reverse complement strand
CCTCCAGGGTGTGGTGAAGAACATCACCGACTACGGCGCCTTCGTCGATCTCGGCGGCGTCGACGGCCTGCTGCACGTCACCGACATCTCCTGGAAGCGGGTCAACCACCCGACCGAGGCGCTGTCCATCGGCCAGCAGGTCAACGTCCAGGTGATCCGCTTCAACCCGGAGACCCAGCGCATCAGCCTCGGCATGAAGCAGCTCGAGGCCGATCCCTGGGAGGGCGTCGGCGCCAAGTACCCGATCGGCACCAAGTTCAAGGGCACGGTCACCAACATCACCGAGTACGGCGCCTTCGTCGAGCTGGAGCCCGGCATCGAGGGCCTGGTCCACGTCTCCGAGATGAGCTGGACCAAGAAGAACGTGCATCCCGGCAAGATCGTCTCGACCAGCCAAGAGGTCGAGGTCATGGTGCTCGACGTCGACGAGCAGAAGCGCCGGATCAGCCTCGGCCTCAAGCAGTGCCTCTCCAATCCCTGGGAGGACTTCCGCGACCAGCATCCGGTCGGCAACGAGCTGGAAGGCGAGATCCGCAACATCACCGAGTTCGGCCTGTTCGTCGGCCTGCCCGGCGAGATCGACGGCATGGTCCATCTCTCCGACCTCGACTGGGCCAAGGCCGGCGAGGAGGCGATCAAGGACTACAAGAAGGGCGACCTGGTCAAGGTCAAGGTGCTCGACGTCGACGTCGAGAAGGAGCGCATCAGCCTCGGCATCAAGCAGCTCGCGGACGACCCCTTCGCCGGCGCCGTCGACGCCATCAAGAAGGGCGACGTGGTCACCTGCACCGTCGCCGAGGTGCGCGACAACGGCATCGAGGTCACCGTCGCCGACGGCGCCCAGGGCTTCATCCGCAAGGCCGAGCTGTCGCGCGACCGGGGCGACCAGCGCCCGGACCGCTTCGCGGTCGGCGAGAAGGTCGACGCCCGGGTCACCGCCATCGACAAGAAGTCCCGCAAGCTGACCCTCTCGATCAAGCAGCGCGAGATCGCCGAGGAGAAGGAGGCCATGGCCGAGTATGGCTCGACCGATTCCGGCGCCAGCCTCGGCGACATCCTGGGTGCCGCCATCTCCAAGGCGGCGCAGGAGCGCAAGGCCGCCGAGGAATCGACGGGCGGCGACGAGGCCGAGGCGGCGCCCGAGAGCGGCTCGGACGAGGCGGCGGCCGAGGCCAGCGCGGAGGAAGCGCCGGCCGAAGCGAGTGCCGACGACGCCGGCGCGGACGAGGCGAGCGCCGACGAAGCGAGCACTGACGACGCCAGCGCCGACGAAGCCAGCGCCGAAGCGGCCGAGTCCCCCGCCGAGTCAGGGGAGTCCGAGGCGGCCGACAAGGACAAGTAGCCCGCCGGAACGGCATCGGGACCGCGCCTCACGCGCGGTCCCGGCGGCGGGAATCAAGGCGCTCCGGCACAGCCCAGGGGCGGTGCCGAGGGTCCCGGCCAAAGTTGTTGATCTGTAAGGCATTTCCTTGACGCCAGCGGCTCGCTCTGGCACCCTTCGGCGTTAAGTGCGGCGGTAACGACCGACGCACGGCAGGGGGGTCTCGAGGACAATGACGAAGTCGGAGCTGATTCAGCACATCTCGGAGCAGAATCCGCATCTCTTTCACCGCGACGTCGAGCGCATCGTCACGACGATTTTCGACGAGGTTGCCGAAGCCTTGGCCAGGGGTGATCGCGTGGAGTTGCGGGGCTTCGGAGCCTTCTCGGTCAAGCGGCGCGACGCCCGCGTCGGCCGCAACCCGCGCACCGGCGAGTCGGTCGAGGTCTCCGAGAAGTACATCCCTTTCTTCAAGACCGGCAAGCAACTGCGCGAGCGGCTCAACACCGATTCCTGAGCGCGCCACGGCCGCAGGCCGGCGCCGCGCCTCTCGATCGGTTCAGGGGCCCCATTGCGGGCCCAGGCCTCACTCCGTCATTGCCCGGCGGCGCCTGGAATGCGATGAAAGAGCAGGCGGGCCGCCGTCATGGCGGCCGGGCAAGCGCAGAGCGCCGAGGCTGCCTTGAGAAAGCTCTCCTGGGTCCTCACCATCCCGATCACCCTGGTCGTCGTGGTCTTCACGCTGGCCAACCGACAGCCGGTCGCCATCGACCTCTGGCCCTTCGATCTGGTCGCCGAGCCGCCGCTCTACCTGCTGGTCCTGCTGACCCTGCTGCTCGGCTTCCTGCTGGGCATCGTCGTGCTCTGGCTGGTCAGCGGGCGCGCCCGCGACCGGGCCCGGCGTGCCCACTACCGGGCCTCCGACCTGGAGCGCGAGGTCGCCTGGCTGCGCCGCAAGCAGGCCGAGGGCCAGATCCCGCGGAGCGGCAACGGCCAGACGCCGACCGGCACCCAGCTGCCGAGCCGGGTCGAGCAGCCCGGGGTGCCCGCCCCGTGATCCTGCGGGTCGCGGCGCGGCCGCTCTGACGCGCCGCCGCCGCTCGAGCCTATGCGCATCATCGCCGCCTCCGAGGTCGAAGCCGCGCTCGACTGGGACGCCTTGATCGAGCGCCTGCGCCAAGCCTTCCGGCGCGGCATCGAGGTGCCGGTGCGCCACCACCACAACATCGAGGCGCCGACCGGCGGCGCCGACGCGACCCTGCTGCTGATGCCGGCCTGGGAGAGCGGCCGGCACATCGGCGTCAAGATCGCCACCGTCTTCCCGAGCAACGCCGAGCGCAGCCTGCCGGCGGTGATGGGCGCCTACCTGCTGCTCGACGGCAAGACCGGCGCGCCCCAGGCGCTGATCGACGGCCCCATGCTGACCCTCAAGCGCACGGCGGCGGCCTCGGCCCTCGCCGCCTCCTACCTGGCGCGGCAGGACAGCGAGCGCCTGCTGATGGTCGGCACCGGCGCCCTGGCGCCGCACCTGATCATGGCCCACGCGGCGGTCCGGCCGATCGGCACCGTGCTGATCTGGGGACGCAACCCCGAGAAGGCCGAGCGCCTGGCCAAGAACCTGAGGAAGCGGGACATCCGCGTCGCCCACACCGAGGATCTGGCCGAGGCGGCGCGCGGCGCCGACATCATCTCCTGCGCCACCTTGAGCGCCGAGCCCCTGGTCAAGGGCGCGTGGCTGCAGCCCGGCACCCATCTCGACCTGGTCGGCGGCTTCACGCCGCGGATGCGCGAGACCGACGACGTCGCCATCGAGAAGGCACGGATCTTCGTCGACACCCGCGACGGCACCTGCGCGGAGGCCGGCGACATCGTCCAGCCGATCGAGAGCGGCAAGCTCGACCCCAGCGACATCGCCGGCGACCTCTTCGAGCTGACCCGCGGCGAGCGCGCCGGCCGGCGCTACTACCACCAGATCACGCTCTTCAAATCGGTCGGCACGGCGCTCGAAGACCTGGCCGGCGCCCAGCTCGCGGTGCAACGCGCTTAGAGCTAGGATGTCCGGTAGGCCATGCGATGACTGTCGGCATTCATTTCCTCAACGCGGCGGGGCGCCTTCGCGCTGAAGCGGAAACGGAGATCCGCCTCGGCATCGAAGACGCCGCGGCCTTGCTGTCTGCCCATCTTCCCGTCGAGAAGATCGACGTCACGGTTCAGCCCTGGGAGGGCGCCGTTTACGGCCGCGCCTACGGGCCGGAGAGCTGCACGCTCTACGTCAATCCCGCTGACAGCGTTCTGAAGAAGTGGCCCCGGCAGCGCCTCTCCCAGCTCTGCGTGCACGAGCTGCACCATGTCCTGCGCTGGCGGTCGATGGCGATCCGGTCCTTCGACGACTGGACCACGGGCGAGGTCCTGGCCCTGGAAGGCCTGGCCAGCCACTGCGAGCTGTTCCTGGGCTTTCCCAGCTACCCCGCCCTCGAGATCGACGACGCGCTGCTCCAGCCGCTGCTCGATCGGATCGCACCCGACATCGCCGCGCCCTATGCCGAGGTCAGCTGGTTCGACGGAGCTTGCGACCTGCCGGTCGAGAACCTTCGCGCCGCCAACGCCATGGGCCACCTCGTCGCCAAGCGCTTCCTCGAGCGCAGCGGCGCCACGCCGATCAGCGCTGTCCATGCGCCCTGGCAAGAGGTCTGTCGCATCGGCTTGGCCGCGGATCCGGCATGACCTTAGGGACGACCCGCAAAATCGGCTAGTCTCACGAACATCGATTCGCGACTTCCCTTAGGCCCTCGACCACTCATGACCTCCACCGTCCCGCCCGGTCCCGTTGCGACGCTGCCGATCTGGTCGTCGGTGGCGGCGGTGTTCCGCACCGTGCTGATCGAGAACCTGGGCTACTTTCCGCGCGCCGTGCTGGCACCAATGCTGTTGTCGCTGCTGCTGCTCCTGCTGCAGGTGCGCTTTGGGACGCCCCTGGCGACCGAGGGCGAACCCCCAGCGACGGCCTCCCTGGCCGACTTCCTGCTGTCGCTGGCCGGCACCGTGCCTTACGTGGTCTTCGCGGTCGCCTGGCACCGCCTGGTGCTGCTCGGGCCGAGCCAGGGCCTGCCCGCCTACCAGCCGAGCTGGCGCAAACGGCACTTCCACTTCCTCGGCTACCTGCTGCTGCTCGGCCTCTTCGCGGGCCTGTTCCTGCTGTTCTTGGGCCTCGCTTTGAGCTTCCTGCTGCCGGGCCTCTCGCCCGAGGCGACGCCCAGCGCCGGCCAGGAGCTGCTCGGCCTCACGGCCCTGATCGCGGTGCTGCTGCTGGTCGGCTGGTTCACCCTGCGGCTCAGCTTCGTGCTGCCCGCCCGGGCGCTCGACGAGGCCTACAAGCTCAGCGACTCCTGGCGCCAGACCCGCGGCCAGGGCCTGCGCCTGCTGGTCGTGCTGCTGGTCGTCCAGCTCGTGATCGCCATCCCCTCGGTGATCATCGTCGTGCTGATCGGCACCAGCACGGGCGTCATGTCGGTGATCAGCCAGATGGGCAGCGGCCGCGAGCTGGAGGCCGGCATCCTGCTGGTCGGCATCCTGCCGGTGCTGATCCTCGGCTTCCTCGCCTCCTACCTGGCCACCGCTCTCGGCGTCACCGTGCTGTCCCAGGCCTTCAAGACCTGCAGCGGCTGGCAGCCGCCGACGGCGACGCCGGACTGACCTTTGTCATCTCACCTTCATACTTGACCCCGGCGGCCCGCCGTGGCCTTTACCGGCTATCGGGGGGCCGAGGGACGGCAAGGCATGCCGATCGAGGCGAAGATCTGCGGCATCAAGAGCCGAGAGGCGGCCATCGCGGCGGCCCGCGGCGGCGCCCGCTGGGTCGGCTTCAACTTCTACCCGCCCTCGCCGCGCTCCCTGACACCGCTCGAAGCCCTGGCCCTCGCCGAGGGCGCGCCGCCGGCTCTCGGCACGGTCGGGGTCTTCGTCGACCCCGGCGACGACCAGCTCGAGGAAACCCTCCGCCAGGTGCCGCTCGACGTCATCCAGCTCCACGGCAAGGAGACGCCGCGCCGGGTCGCCGAGGTCCGCGCCCGCTTCGGCCGGCCGGTGATGAAGGCGATCATGCTCGCCACGCCCGAGGACCTGGACGGGGTCGAGCCCTACCTGAGCAGCGCCGACCGCATCCTGTTCGACGCCAAGGCCCCGAAGAGCAAGAAGGACGCCCTGCCCGGCGGCAATGCCATCGCCTTCGACTGGCGGATCCTGGCCGGCCAGACCTGGAGCAAGCCCTGGATGCTGTCCGGCGGTCTCGACGCCGAGAACGTCCGCCAGGCCATCGAGATCACCAGCGCCCACGCGGTCGACGTCTCCTCCGGCGTCGAGGCCAAGCCCGGCCAGAAGGCGCCCGAGAAGATCAGCGCCTTCCTCGAGGCGACGCGCTGTCTCTAGGCCTTGTGGCAGGGCCGGATGCGGCCCCTTCCAGCATTGCTAGGCCCCCGGGAATGGGGCAATCTCCGCGCTCATCGCCGCCGGCGCAGCGATTAGCGGGCGCCCGGGCGGCGCCAAGGAACTCACCGCGTTGCTCCGCTCTAACACATTGACATAGATCGGAATCTCGCGGTCTGGGGAGGACGCGGGTGGTCACCAGCAGTCTCAATACCTTCAAGGGCGGCCCGGACGAGGCGGGCCATTTCGGCATGTTCGGCGGCCGCTACGTGGCCGAGACCCTGATGCCGCTGATCCTCGACCTCGAGAAGGCCTACGAGGCGGCGAAAGTCGATCCCGACTTCAAGCGCGAGATCGACTACTACGCCAAGTACTACGTCGGCCGGCCGAGCCCGCTCTACTTCGCGCCGCGGCTGACCGAGCACTTCGGCGGCGCCAAGATCTACTTCAAGCGCGAGGAGCTGAACCACACCGGCGCCCACAAGATCAACAACGTCATGGGCCAGATCCTGCTGGCCAGGCGCATGGGCAAGCGCCGGATCATCGCCGAGACCGGCGCCGGCCAGCACGGCGTGGCCACGGCCACGGTCTGCGCGCTCTTCGACCTGCCCTGCATCGTCTACATGGGCGAGGTCGACATCGCCCGGCAGGCGCCCAACGTGTTCCGCATGAAGCTGCAGGGCGCCGAGGTCCGGCCGGTCTCCAGCGGCTCCAAGACGCTCAAGGACGCGCTCAACGAGGCGCTGCGCGATTGGGTCGCCAACGTCGAGGACACCTTCTACTGCATCGGCACGGTGGCCGGGCCGCATCCCTACCCGGAGATGGTCCGCGACTTCCAGAAGGTCATCGGCGAGGAGACCAAGGCGCAGGTCCTGGAGGCCGAGGGCCGCCTGCCCGACAGCCTGGTCGCCTGCATCGGCGGCGGCTCCAACGCCATCGGCCTGTTCTATCCCTTCCTCGACGACAAGGAGGTGCGCATCTTCGGCGTCGAGGCCGGCGGCCACGGCGTCGAGACCGGCGAGCACGCCGCCTCGCTGACCGGCGGCAGCCCGGGCGTGCTGCACGGCAACCGCACCTACCTGCTGCAGGACGACGACGGCCAGATCCTCGAGGCGACCTCGATCTCGGCCGGGCTCGACTATCCCGGCATCGGCCCCGAGCACGCCTGGCTGCACGACAGCGGCCGGGTCGAGTACGTCTCCGCCACCGACAAGGAGGCGCTGGAGGCCTTCCAGCTCTGCTCGCGCCTCGAAGGCATCATCCCGGCCCTGGAGCCGAGCCACGCGCTGGCCCATGTCGCCAAGGTCGCGCCCGAGCTGCCGCGCGACCACATCATGGTGGTCAACCTCTGCGGCCGCGGCGACAAGGACGTCTTCACGGTCGCCGAGGCCCTGGGGGTGCAGCTTTGAGCGCGATGGCAGCGAACAGCAACGCGGCGGCCGCCGCCGCCGACAGCGGCCGCATCCGGCGCCGCTTCGAGGCCCTCAAAGCCGAGGGCCGCGGCGGCCTGGTGGCCTTCGTGACGGCCGGCGACCCGGACCGCGCGACCTCGGCCGAGATCCTCGCCGGGCTGCCGGCGGCCGGCGCCGACCTGATCGAGCTCGGCATGCCCTTCACCGATCCCATGGCCGACGGCCCCTCGGTCCAGGCGGCCAGCCAGCGCGCCCTGGCCAAGGGCATCACGCTGAGGCAGATCCTCGAGATGGTCCGCGTCTTCCGCCAGGGCGACGACGAGACGCCGATCATCCTCATGGGCTACTACAACCCGATCTACATCTACGGCGTCGAAGCCTTCCTGGCCGACTTCAGGTCCGCCGGCGCCGACGGCCTGATCGTCGTCGACCTGCCGCCGGAAGAGGACGCCGAGCTCTGCCTGCCGGCACTCGCCGCGGGTGCCAACTTCATCCGCCTGGCGACGCCGACCACAGACGACAAGCGCCTGCCGACGGTGCTCTCCAACACCTCCGGCTTCGTCTACTATGTCGCCATCGCCGGCATCACCGGCACCAAGTCGGCCGCGAGCGGCGCCATCGACGAGGCCGTGACCCGCCTGCGCCGGCACACCGAGCTGCCGATCGCCGTCGGCTTCGGCATCAAGACGGCGCAACAGGCCGCCGAGGTGGCGGCCATCGCCGACGCCGCGGTGGTCGGCTCGGCCCTGGTCGACCGGGTCAAGGCGAGCCTGGACGCCGAGGGCAATGCGGGACCCGACACGGTCTCGGGGCTGCTCGGCTTGGTCTCGGAGCTGGCCGAAGGCGTGCGGTCCGCCCGCAAGGACTAGCGGCCGCGAGGGAAGGCGAGGCGAGCGACGCAAGGCCATGAACTGGATCTCGAATTTCGTCAGGCCGAAGATCCGCGCCCTGGTCCGCAAGGCCGACGTGCCGGACAACCTCTGGGAAAAGTGTCCCAGTTGCCAGGCGATGATCTTCCATCGCGAGCTCGAATCGAATCAGCGCGTCTGTCCGCACTGCAACTTCCACATGCGCATCGGCCCGACCGAGCGCCTGGCCGCGCTGTTCGACGACGGCGTCTATCAGACCATCGAGCTGCCCGAGGCGCCGGTCGACCCGCTGCGCTTCCGCGACAGCAAGCGCTACAGCGACCGCCTGAAGGAGGCCAACACCAAGACCAGCCACAAGGAGGCGCTGGTCGTCGCGCACGGCCAGATGGGCGAGATGGCGGTGGTCATCGCGGCCTTCAACTTCCGCTTCATGGGCGGCTCGATGGGCGCCGGCGTCGGCGAGGGCATCCTGGCCGCGGCGCGCCTGGCGGTGCTGCAGGAAGCGCCGCTGATCATCATCCCCTCCTCCGGCGGCGCGCGCATGCAGGAGGGCATCCTCTCCCTGATGCAGATGCCGCGCAGCGTCATCGCCGTCGACCTGGTCAAGGAAGCGGGCCTGCCCTACATCACCCTGCTGACCGACCCGACCACCGGCGGCGTCTCCGCCTCCTTCGCCATGCTCGGCGACATCCAGATCGCCGAGCCCGGCGCGGTGATCGGCTTCGCCGGCGCGCGGGTCATCGAGGAGACGATCCGCGAGACCCTGCCCGAGGGCTTCCAGCGCGCCGAGTACCTGCTCGAGCACGGCATGATCGACATGGTGGTGCAGCGCAGCGAGCTGCGCGAGACGCTGGTCCGCCTGCTCAAGCTGCTGCGCGAGACCAGCCCGCCGGCCGAGATCGTGCCGATCGACGCCGCCCTGGCCGGCGCCGCGGGCAAGACCAACTCAGGCACGGACCCGCATGAGCATGAACCGGACGGCGCTTCAGACCGCGACGCATAGCGACGCGGTGCTGGAGCGCCTGATGGCGCTCCACCCCAAGCTGATCGACCTGACCCTCGAGCGGGTGGTCCGCCTGCTCGACCGCCTCGGCAATCCCGAGCGCGCCCTGCCGCCGGTGGTCCACATCGCCGGCACCAACGGCAAGGGCTCGACCCTGGCCTACCTGCGCGCGATGCTCGAAGCGGCGGGCCAGCAGGTCCACGTCTACACCTCGCCCCACCTGGTGCGCTTCCACGAGCGCATCCGTCTCGCCGGCCGGCTGATCGACGAGGACAAGCTGGTCGCCCTGCTGGAAGAGTGCGAGAGGGTCAACGGCGAGACGCCGATCACCTTCTTCGAGATCACCACCTGCGCGGCGATGCTCGCCTACGCCCGCACGCCGGCCGACGTGCTGCTGCTGGAGACCGGGCTCGGCGGCCGGCTCGACGCGACCAACGTGGTCGCGGCGCCGCGCCAGACCATCATCTCGCCGGTGGCCATCGACCACGTGCAGTACCTCGGCGAGACCATCGAGCAGATCGCCTTCGAGAAGGCCGGCATCCTCAAGGCCGGCCGCGCCGCCGTCATCAGCCCGCAACGCCCCGGGGCCCTCGCCGTCATCGAGCGGCGGGCGGCGGAGATCGGCGTGCCCCTGTTCCGCGCCGGCACGGAGTGGCACTACACGGCCGAGCCGGAGGGCCTGCGCTACCGCGGCACGAGCGGCGAGACTCTCTATCCGCGGCCGAGCCTGCAGGGCGACCACCAGATCGAGAACGCCGCCCTGGCGCTGGCCGCCGCCGAGCAACTGGAAGGCTTCGCGCTCGACGAGGCGGCGCTGCGCCGGGGCCTGCTCGAGGTCGACTGGCCCGGGCGTCTGCAGCGGCTCGAACGGGGCCCGCTGGCCGCGCTGCTGCCGGAGTCCTGCGAGCTTTGGCTCGACGGCGCGCACAACGCCGCCGCCGGCCAGGCGCTGGCGGACGTCATGGCCGGCTGGCGCGAGCGTCCCCTGCACCTGATCTACGGCATGCTGCGCAGCAAGGCGGCCGAGGACTTCATGCGCGCCACCGCGCCCCAAGCCGACAGCCTGCATGCCGTGGCGATCCCCGGGCAGGTCTCCTCCTACAGCGCCGCCGAGGCGGCGGCCCACGCCGAAGCGGCCGGCTACGCGGCACAGGCGCACGACAGCATCGAGGCGGCCGTGGCCAGCGCCGCCGAGTCTCTGCGCAAGGGAGATGGCCAGGGCGACGGCGGGCGCGACGGCGGGCGGGTGCTGATCTGCGGCTCGCTCTACCTGGTCGGCTCCGTGCTCGCCCTGTCGGCTTGAAGCCAAGTCCGCGTGAACAAGGAACGCTCGCGATCATGACGAACGCCTCACAGAACCCCGCGCCGGCCGTCGGCGACTTCCTGCCGGAGTTCAAGCTCGAGGACGAGCGCGGCCGGCGGGTGGCCTTGACCACCCATACGCTCGGCAAGGCGATCCTGCTGCTGTTCTATCCGGACAGCCAGAAGCCCGCGTGCCAGCAGATGCTCAAGGCCTTCGCGGCGGCGCAGGCGCGCCTGGAGCCGCTGGCCCATGTCTTCGCCATCAGCGCCCAGAGCGTCGAGGTCAATGCCGGCACGGTCATGCAGCATGCCCTGCCGTTCCGCGTCCTGGCCGACCCCGGCGGCGCGGTGGCCCAGCACTACGGCGTCGCCCACAACCTGCCGGGCGCGCCGCTCGACTTCCTCGGCAGCGAGGCCTTCACGGTCTTCCTCGCCGACGCCAACCGGCGCGTGCTGCGGATCGAGACGGGCTTCACGGAGCCCGCCGCGGTCGAGAGCATCCTGGACGCGCTGGCGGCGCAGGCCCCCGGCGCGTCCGACGAAGCGCCGATCGGCGCGCCGATCCTGCAGGTGCCCCGGGTCTTCGACGAGGCCTTCTGCCAAAGGCTGATGGAGGTCTACGAGACGCAGGGCAACGAGGCGGGCGGCACGGCCTACACCAGCCGCAGCGGCGAGAAGGGCACGCGGCTCGATCCGGACCTCAAGATTCGCCGCGATCACTACGTGCGCGATCCGGCCCTGCAGGAAGAGATCGCGCGGCGGCTCAAGGCGCGCGTGCTGCCGGAGATCTCCCGCGCCTTCTTCTATCGGGTGACGCGCTTCGAGGAGTTCCGGATCGCCTGCTACCAGGCCAGCGACGGCGGCCACTTCGCGCCGCACCGCGACAACACGACGCTGTCCCTGGCGCATCGGCGCTTCGCCATGTCGCTCAACCTCAACACCGGCGACTACGAAGGCGGCCAGCTCCGCTTCGCCGAGTTCGGCCCGCAGCTCTACACGCCGGGGCGCGGCGACGCCTTGGTCTTCTCCTGCTCGCTGCTGCACCAGGCCCTGCCGGTCACCGCCGGCCGGCGCTTCGTGCTGCTGTCCTTCTTCTTCGGCGACGAAGCCCAACAGATGCGCGACCAGCGCGAGTCCGCCCTCGCCGCCAACCGCCGTTAGAGCCTTCCCTGCTTGCGTGGAATCGGCAATGCTCCGGCAATCGCCGCTCATAGCAGTCTTCGACATCGAAACGAACCGCCCCCTCACCCAGCTCCGGCTAGGCTCGGCTACGCCTCGCCAAGCCTGCGCGTCCCTCTCCCCCGTCGGGGAGAGGGCTGTGGAGGCTTAGCGAAGCCGAAGGCTGAGCTTAGCCGGAGCCGGGTGAGCGGCCCGGTGCCGTGATTCCGCGTGAGCGGAAAACGCG
>JANQLT010000235.1 GCA_028280455.1 Kiloniellales bacterium | reverse complement strand
GGGAGGGGAAGCGGCCCGGTGCCGTGATTCCGCGTCAGCGGAAAACGCGCCGGTCGGTCGTTTCGGGATCTCACGCGATGGCGCTCCCGGATCGTCTCTGCGCGCTGCCGCGCGTGGCTCACAGATCCCGCGCCGCCGCCGCCAGATGGCTCAGCTTGCGGAACGCCAGATCGCGGCCGAGGTAGCCGAGGCCGCAGTCGGGCGCCGCGATCAGGCGCGCGGCGTCGATGTGCTCGAGAGCCTGGCCCAGCCGGCTCCGCAGCTCCTCGACCGTCTCGAGCCGGCTCTTGGCGATCGCCACCGTGCCGAAGATCACTGTCGTTTCCGTGAACAGCTCGAGCAGGCTGAGATCGTTGTGCCGGTGGGCGTCCTCGATCGAGACCTGGTCGATGGCGACGCGGTCCAGCGCGCCGGCGAGCTGGAAGTAGGCCTGCGGGTCGGCCTTGGGATAGTCCTCGCTGTCGAGCTTGTCGGGATAGCCGCAGCACATGTGCATGACCCGGACCACGCCCTCGGGCAGCCCGTGGAAGCAGCGCTCCAGGTTCTCGATGCCGAAGTCCAGCGCCTGCTGCGGCTTGCGCGCGAAGAGCGGCTCGTCGACCTGGATGTAGCGGCAGCCGGCCTCGGCCAGGGCCAGCACCTCGCGGTTGATGGCCTCGGCAAGGTCGCGGCCGCGGCGCGCGGGGTCGTCGTAGTGGGCGTCCGCCGTGGTGTCGCCGATGGTCATCGGCCCGGGGATGGTCACCTTGACCGGCTGCTCCGTCGCGCCCTGCGCGCTGCGCCAGTCCTCGACCAGGAAGCCGATGTCGCGGGCGGCGACCGGGCCGCGGATGGTCGGCAGCCGGGCGCTGTAGGCGCCGTTGCGCAACGCCTTCTCGGTCAGGGCCTCGAAGTCGATGCCGTCGAGATGGCGGCAGTGGTAGTGGATGTAGTTCTCGCGCCGGACCTCGCCGTCGGTGACCACCGCGATGCCTGCCAGCACCTGGTCCTCGATGACCTCGCGCGCGGCCCGCCGGAACAGGCTCTCGGCGGCATCGCCGGCCGTCGCCATCTGCGCGCGGTAGCGGCTCGTCGGGTCGCTGTCGTCGCCGCCTTCCGGGCTTTGGAACCAGTCGGTGACCGGCGTGTAGGGCGGCTTGGGATAGGCGCCGATCACGGTGGTTTGCAGCGGCACGGTCCTGTCTCCCTGCTGTCCGATCGCTCGGCCTTGTCATAGCAGTCGCGCCTGCGCCGGTCGACGGGCGTTGCCAGGGCGCCGCGCATTCAACATGCTCCGGTCTGACGCCTGTCTGTCGAAGCTTCTTGGGGGAGGCATGATGGCCGAAGCCGATGTCGGCGCGGGGAGCGACCCGGCGCTCGCCGGGGCCCGCTTCCTGGCCATGCATCCGACGCCGGCCTTCGTGGCGCGCCTGGCCGAGGGCGAGCGCCTCGCGGCCGAGCTGCGGCGCGTGATCCTGGCCCGCGAGGCGGCCGGCGGCGGCGGCCTGGCGAACAGCAACGTCGGCGGCTGGCACTCGGCCCGCGACATGACCCGCTGGGGCGGGCCGGCGCTGGACGCCGTGCTGGGCCGGGCCCGGGCCTTCGCCGACCGCCTGACCGTCGACCGCCAAGGCCGGCCGGTCGCCGTCGACTGGCGCGTCGAGTGCTGGGCCAACGTCAACCGCAGCGGCCAGGCCAACAAGCTGCACACCCATCCGGGCTGCTTCTGGTCGGGCACCTTCTACGTCGACGACGGCGGCGTCCCCGAGGCGCCCGACCTCGGCGGCGAGTTCGAGTTCTTCGATCCGCGCGGCGTCGGCCCGCTGCTGAGCGATGCCGAGGCGGCCGCCGCGGCGCCGGGCGCGCCGATGGACAGCCCCCTGGTCCGGCCGCGCAGCGGCATGATGGTGCTCTTCCCGAGCTGAATGCCGCACGGCGTCCGGGCCTATCGGGGCGAGGGCACGCGCATCTCCATCGCCTTCAATCTGGCGCTCGGGGCCGCCCAAGCGGCTGGGCCGGCTGGGCCGGCTGGGCCGGCGGGAGCGGCCGGATGAGCGCCCGCCTCGAGGACGCCGGCGCGATGTGCCGCTTGGCGCTGTTCGGCACGCCCCTGGCGGTCCAGGTCCTGCCGGAAGCGGCGCGGCTCAACGGGCCGCTGCTGCCGGCGGCGCTGGAGACCCTGGCCGAGCGGGCCGTCGCCCTGGCCGGGGCCATGGCCGCGGCGCCGGCTGCCGGCTGGCGGCGGAACCTGCGCCTGGAGGTCCTGCGCCCGGGCCAGGGCGTCGCGGTGACCAGCCTGGCCGAGGCGGCCTGGTGTGTGCGCGCTACGTGCTCGACGACGGCGGCTCCGGCGCCCAGCGGGACTACGGCGGCCGTTTCGAGGCCCAGGACCCGCGCGGCGTCGGGCCGGTCATGTACGCGCCGCATCTCAGCATCGCCGATCCCTCGGGGCCGACCCTGGGCATCTCCCAGACCATCGGGCTCAAGACCGGCGCGATCCTGGTCTATCCGGGCTGGCTGCTGCACGGCCTGGAGATCTACCGGGGACCCGAGAGCTTCGTCTCGCTGCTGATCCGCCTCCGGCGCTAACCGACTCCTAAGCCTGACGCGCTAGCCTCGGGTCTCGGCAAGCCGAGGGAGACCTGTGCCATGAGCGCGAGCGATCTGGCCTTGCAAAGCGACGGCCCGGAGGTCCGGCTGTCCCTGCCCTGGGTCCGGCGGGCCCTGGGGATCGGCGCGACCGCGATCCTGATCCTCAGCCTGGCGTCGGAGACGGTGCTCTACGACGCGACGATCGACCCCGACGCCGCCTGGCCGGAGCTGTTCAACCTCGGCTACGAGGTCAACCTGCCGACCTGGTACAGCTCGATGCTGCTGCTGACCTGTTCCCTGCTGCTCTTCGTCATCTACCGGGCGGAGCGGGCGCGCGGCGCGCCCTACCGGCGCCATTGGGCCGGGCTGTCCATCGTCTTCCTCTACATCTCGCTGGACGAGGCGGTGATCATCCACGAGATGCTCAACGGCCCGCTGCGCGAGGCCTTCGGTCTCGGCGGCGTGCTCTACTTCGCCTGGGTCCTGCCGGTCGGCCTGCTGCTGCTGCTGTTCTTCGCGACCTACCTGCGATTCCTGTTTTGGCTGCCGCGCCGCACCGCCAAGCTGATCTTCGCCTCAGGCGCGGTCTACGCCACGGGCGCCATGGGCACCGAGCTGCCGGTCAGCCTCTGGTACGACCACTTCGGCGGCGACAACGTGATCTACGGCCTGATGAACGCGATCCAGGAGACCATGGAGATCATCGGCGCCTCCATGTTCTGCTTCGCGCTGGTCGCCTATCTGGGCGAGCGGGTCGGCAGCGTGAGCCTCGCGGCCGCTAGGGATTGACGGTCCCGGGTCTTCAAACCTGCTTCTTGGCGACGGACCAGACGAAGCTGTCGTACCAGAAGTGCATCAGCGAGATCAGCAGGAAGAAGGCGTAGAGCCAGGCGCTGTCGTTGACCTCCGCGCTTTCGACCCAGAAGCCGTAGCCGAAGCCGACGGTCATCAGCAGGCCGAAGGCGGCGGGCTTGCCCCAGGACTTGTTCTCGGCGCCTATCACGCGGGTCATGTTGCCCTTCTCCGCCCACCAGACGATGGCGAAGTACTGCAGGGCGTGGAAGAAGTTCATGATGAAGAAGGCCATGCCGAAGGGGTTGAAGCCCCAGGCATAGATCGAGCAGGCCGCGGTCGAGAGCAGCAGCACGACCTTCTGCGGCGAGACCTTGTAGCCCTGGCGGTAGAGCTGCCAGTAGCGGAGCAGGTAGTAGACCAGGAACAGACTGCCGACCGTGATCACCGCCCAGCTCAGGTAGCTGGCGTTGGACTCCGCGTAGACCGGGATCTGGGTGAAGAAGAGCGCGCCGATCTCCTCGAACTCGTAGAAGTCCTCGACGTGGTCCATCAGGGTCGCGCCGGCGGCGATCGGCCCGGCGTAGAGCAGGATGTTCAGCCAGATGTCGAGGCCGCGGCCGGCCTTCCAGTCGTTGCCCGCGCGGCCGTCGTAGATCCGCGACAGGCCGAAGGTCTGCATGCCGGAGTGATAGACGTCCCAGAAGGTGACCAGCACCGAGCAGAAGACCAGGACATGGGTCGACAGCCCCATGCAGAGCAACAGCACCAGCGGGATCAGCGTGAAGCGCATCGGATAGAGGTTGAAGATCTTCCGGTTCAGGTGGCTGCGGAAGATGACGATGACGAGGTGCGCGAAGATGAAGGCGCCGAGCAGGAAGTCGAGGATCGACTTGTCGTAGTCGAAGAGGGCGCTGTCCCGATCGATCGGCGAGCCCGCCAGCAGCAGGCCGAGGCCGAGGGCCAGCAGCGGCGAGCCGATGAAGAAGAACCAGTCGTAGGCCGGGCTGACGATGTAGCCCTGCTTGCCGAGCTTGGCTCTGACGTTCTCGCCGAGGATGCCGGAGCCGGCCGGAACGATTAGGCTCAGGCTCTCTGCCAGCTTTGCGAACATGCGTCGCCCCCTTCTAGAACGAGCCGAGGCCGCGAAATCCCTGTCTCGCGGCCTCGTTGCTCACCTCTTGTCTCTTTGTCTCGCTTCTACTGGACCAGCCGGACGTAGGAGATGTGATCGCCGATGTCCTCGAAGGTCGTCAGCAGGGTGGCGCTGTCGGGCGCGTAGAAGTAGTAGGGCTCGGTCGTGCCCGATGCGATCGTCTGCATCAGGGTCTGCAGGTCCGTGCCGCTGTTGGCGAACTGGATGGCGATGATCTTGACGCCGTCGGCCTTGACCTTGTTGGCGATGGTTTGCAGCCGATTGTTGAGCTCGGTGCGCGAGCCGTCGCAGTCGCCGAAGGCGCCCTGGTAGGCATCCTGGGAGGAGCCGCAGTTCGAGCCGTCGGTCAGCAGGATGATCGCGCGGAAGGGCGTCGAGGTGGCGCTGGCCTCCTCGAAGGGCGCGTCGGGCATCAGGACACGCCAGGCCCAGACCAGACCCTGCGGGATCACGGTGTTGCCGCTGGGCGAGGTCAGCGCGTCGATGGCGCTCTGGATCGTGCTCTTGGAGCTCTGCAGCGGGGTGATGCCGTGGGGCAGGCACTGCGTGGTGCTGCTGCTGCCGCTGGGCGCCTTTTTCTTCTTTTTCTTCTTCTTTTTCTTCTTCTTGCTGCCGCTGCTACCGCTGCCGCTGCCGGTGCCCGTGTCGGCGCCATCCGGCTGCCAGCCGACCCAGTCCTTGTTGTCGAAGGTGGCGGGGTCGTACTCGACGTCGCCGTCGTTGGTCGTGTTGGCATCGTCGGCGTAGCGCGCGAAGACGCAGCCGGACCAGTCGCTGGGCGGCGTGAAGAGCAGCGGCACCGGGCTGTTGTTGGGGACGTAGACCTCGCTCTGGCTGGCGTCGTTCACCGGGTTGGTGAAGGTGGTCGATGCCACGGTGGTCGTCGAGGCCGAGTCGAAGATCGTCGAGGTGTCGGTGACGTTGACGACGGAGTTCCAGGGAACCAGGCCGATGTTGACGTCGGACTTGGTCTCGAGGTCGCCGAAGATGTGGTTGACGAGCTGGGTCGCCGCGGCGCGCGCCGCTTCGATGCGGGTGCCGCCGCCGCTGACCGAGCTGCCCATCGAGCCGGAGAGATCGAAAGCGAAGACCAGGTCGACGCCGCCGACGCCGCGCGAGACGACCGCGTCCGCGCTGACGTCCAGGGTCTTGAAGCCGAGCAGCCGCATGAAGGTCGTGTCGATCGAGGCGGTCGCCTCGAGGGTGATCTGGCTGGAGTCGTCGGAGACCTGGTAGGTCGGCCCGGTTACCTGCGAATCCATGTAGTTGGTCGGGAAATTGGCCGCGAAGTAGCGGGTCACGTCGGCGCCCAGCGTCGGGCTGTTGATGTTCTGCGCCGCCGCCAGGCCGGCCGAGTCGAGCGCCGTCGAGAGGCGGGCCTTCAAGAGATAGCCGCGCGCGCCATCGAGGGCGAGCCCGACGGCGCCGCAGATCGGCAGGACGGCGAAGGCCAGCAGCAAGGCGATACCGCCGCGTTGATCTCGCCACACGGCACCGACGATGGCAAAGGGCTTGCGAATGAGAGTTTTCATGGGACTACCCGGACAGATACCAAGCGAGAAGCGGAGTGAAGAGCATGCCGCCCACCAAGGTGGCGCAGCCGCCCATGAAGATCATGAGACCGAAGTTCGCGATGGTCGCGATCGGGTAACGCTTCCGCTCGATCGCCAGTCGCTCCTTGCTGCGTCGTTCCTCGCCGGCCAAGAGCACCATGTAGAAGCGCTTGTGCAGGAACGGTATGGACAGGCGGAGATCCGCCGGGTGACGTGTCCAACCGCACCGCTCGGCCGACGCGACGAGCGCGTCACGCTGACGGTCCGTAAAACTCGTACGCACCTCTGCCGGCAAACCGTCGAAGAGCCTCTGCGCAAAGCCCGGCGGTATGTCCTTGGAGACTGGGATGCTGCCAGCATCGGGCGCCACGAGTCATTCCTGGTCTATTCAGGATCAAAAAAGAAGATTTGAATATAATCCGCACAAGTAAATCTTCAGTTAAGAGTTCCGTAAAGTTCTACATTAATGCTTTAGGTATAGAGTCGCTCGCGACGAAGAACGAGGATCGCCATGAGCTCTCCCTTGTCTGTCGGCACCGCGGCGCCCGAGGCCGAAGCTCCCGCGGCCGGCGGCGGATTCACGCTCTCGATGCCGGGCGCGGCCCTGCGCCTCGGCCTCGTCCTGGGGTTGATCGCGCTCTTCATCGTCGCGGCCACGGCGGAGCTGGTCGACGGCCTGCCCGAGGCGGATTGGGCTTTCGGCATCATCGCCATCACCAGCCTGGACTACCGCGGCAACATCGCGAACTGGGCGCTGACCAGCTTGCTGCTGGCCTGCGCCGTGCAGCTCGCGACCCTGAGCATCCTGCGCCGCGACGCCGCGGGCCGCCCGGCGGCCTACTGCGGCATCCTCGCCGGCTTGGCCCTGGTGGCGTCGCTGGTCGGCTTCACGGACTTCTCCGACCGGCTCGATCTCTGGCAAAGCGCGGCGGAGACCGTCGACGCGATGATCTTCTGGTCGCTGATGCTGGCGGTCGCGCTGCTCCTGCCGCCGCTCTTCGGCGAGTCTCGGCGGGCGCCGGTCTGGCTCAAGCTGGCCGGCGCGACCGCGGCGCTCTGCCTGCTGTCCTGGCTGCTGGATCTGGACAGCGCGGAGCGGCTGGCTTTTCGCATCTGGTACGACGTCGGCGGCAGCGAAAGCGGCGCCGAGACGGCGACCGATCTGCTCGACCTCTGCGCCATGATGCTGCGCCTGGCCGTGGCCGCGACGCTTTTCGTGGTGTTGCTGGAGCGGCTCGGCCGGGCCGCCGCGCGCCTCAGGATCGACGCCAGCCGCTGGTCTTGAGCCGCGCCTCGGCGAGCGCTTTGGGAGCCGTCGGGCCTAGAGCGACAGGTACCAGACCAGGACCAGGGTGAAGAGGAAGCCGCCGAACAGGGTCGAGAAGGCGCCGAGCATCGACAGGCAGAGCAGGTTGCCGAGCGTCGCCACCGGAAAGCGGCCGCGCTCCGCGGCCCGGCGCTCGCTGCTGCGCCGCTCCTCGCCGCCGAGCAGCACCAGGTAGTAGCGCTTGGTGAACAGCGGGATCGATAGGCGGATGTCGGTCGCGTGGCGCGAGCCGGCGAAAGCCTTGGCGGTTTCGGCGATGGCGTCGCGCTGGCGCTCGCTCAAGCCTGCGCGAACGTCGACGGGAAGGGCTTCGATGAACCTGCGCGCCGGACCCTCGGTCAGGTCCTGGGTCGCGACTGCGCCGCCAGCATCGGGTGCCACCTGTCGTCCTCCACCGCTGAAAAAGGCTCTTCAGAAGCGTCCATGTTAGTCGAGACAAGTAACTCTTTAGTTGATCGATAGGCGACATTTGCAGCGAATCCGGCTGGTTCCGGGGGCTTGCCGCGGCTTGCCGCCGCGAGCGGCGCTGATGCAGACTCCCGTGCACCATGCGAGCTCTCGATAGTCCCTAGAGGCTGGCGGCAGCCATGCAGGATCTCCATGCCGCGCTGAGCCGCGCGCTCGCGGCGCAAGGCCGATGCGCACTGGTCACGCTGGCCGAGGTCAAGGGCTCGGCCCCGCGGGAGAGTGGCGCCAAGATGGTCGTCTGGCCGGACGGCTTCGCCGGCAGCATCGGCGGCGGCCGGCTGGAGTTCACCGCCCTGGCCGAGGCCCGGCGGCTGCTGGCGGCGGGCGGCGCGGCGCCGCCGCGGCTCGAGCGGGTCGCCCTCGGGCCCTCGCTCGGCCAGTGCTGCGGCGGCGCGGCAAGCCTGCTGATGGAGATCGTCGAGGCCTCGGCCCTCGGCTGGCTGGAGCCCCTGCGGCAGGCCGAGGCGGAAGGCCGGCCCGCCCTGCTGGTCTCCGCCCTGGACGGCGGCGCGGTGGCCAAGAGCCTGGTCGAGCCGGCCGGCCTGGCGGGCGCCGCCCTGCCGGACGGGCTCCTCGCCAAGGCTCGGGCGCTGTTGGTCGACGACCTGGCCCGGCGGCGGATCGAGCGGGCCGAGACGGGTGGCCGCTACCTCTTCGAGCCGCTGGCCCGGCCCGAGCCCGCGCTGTTCCTGTTCGGCGCCGGCCATGTCGGCCGGGCGCTGGCCGCCGTTCTCGCCGGCCTGCCCTTCCGGAGCCACTGGATCGACGAGCGCGAGGACATCTTCCCGGCCGAGCCGCCGACGGGGCTGACCCTGGTGCCGGCGACGGCGCCCGCCGAGCTGGTCGAGGCCGCCCCGGGCGGCAGTTTCTACCTGGTCATGACCCACAGCCATGCCCGGGACCTGGAGATCTGCGAGCGGGTCCTGCAGCGCGGCGACTTCGCCTATCTCGGCCTGATCGGCTCGGCCAGCAAGCGGGCCCGCTTCGAGCGCCGGTTCCGCGACCTGGGCCTCGAGGAGGCCTGCATCGCCCGCCTCACCTGTCCGATCGGCATCGCCGGCATCGGCGGCAAGTCGCCGCCCGAGATCGCCGTCGCCGTCGCCGCCGAGCTGCTGCAGCGCCGGGAGGCGATGGGGCGGGCGCGCGACCCGGCGTTGCCCCGGGTTCGCGCTTCCGGCTGACGGCGCCGACGTTGGTCGGGTGCTTCGACTGCAGACTGATCCATTATGAACGAATAATGCTATAAAGTTTCCTATCTGGATTTCTTATGTAAGGATAAGGTGTATAGGCAGCACGTGATTGTAGACTATGAAACGATAATCTAACATCCTTTCTTTCAATATCGCTTTGAGAAAGGTTCGTAATCCCGTGACGGGACCCTTGGAAACCAAAGCAGGCCACTACGTCGCTCGTAGCCTAGTCGGTGACCGTCCCTATCGGGCCTACGTGCCAGCGCCGCTACCACCGGCACCGGCACTCGACCTGAGCCCCCTCTACGGTTTGATCGACGAGGCGACACAGGCCGTCGCGCGTCTGGACGGCATCGCTCACGTGCTCCCCGACACGGACCTGTTCCTCTACCTCTACATCAGGAAAGAGGCGGTTCTCTCGTCACAGATCGAAGGCACGCAGTCTTCGCTTTCCGACCTCCTTCTGTTCGAGAGCGAGGAGGCTCCGAGCGCCCCCTTGGACGATGTCAAAGAGGTCTCGAACTACGTCGCGGCGCTGAACCACGGTCTCGACTTGCTGCAGGGCGGTTTGCCCACCTGCAGCCGCATGATCCGGGAGACACACGAAATCCTGCTCGCCAGTGGGCGCGGCGCGGAGAAGGCGCCCTGTGAGTTCAGGCGGACGCAGAATTGGCTTGGCGGCAGTAGCCCGAGCAACGCGACCTTTGTGCCGCCGCCGCCCGAGTTCGTCGAAGACCTCATGGGCGACCTCGAATCCTTCATCCACGAGCAGGATGTTCAGCTTCCGCTTCTCGTCCGAACGGCGCTCGTGCACGTTCAGTTCGAGACCATTCATCCCTTCCTCGACGGCAATGGCCGCGTGGGCCGCCTGCTGATTGCCTTGATGCTCTGCGAGGCACGCGCGTTGAGCCTCCCGCTTCTCTATCTGAGCCTCTACTTCAAGACGAACAGGTCTGCGTACTACGAGCGCCTCATGCGGGTCCGGACCCACGGTGAGTGGCTGGCTTGGCTGGACTTCTTTCTTCAAGGCGTGGCCGAAACCGCCGACCTTGCCATCAAAGCCGCGAAGGAGATCACGGCCTTGTTCGAACAAGACCGGATGTCGCTCGAGGGCCTCGGCCGCGCGACGTCTTCTGCGCTGCGCGTTCACGACTACATGAAGCGCAAGGCGATCCTCAACGTGCCGCGGGCCCAAAAGGATCTGGCCCTCTCAGCGCCGACGATACGGAAGTCCCTGGCTCACCTCGAGAAGCTCGGGATCGCCAAGGAGGTCTCAGGAAAGCGCCGCGACAGAGTCTATTCCTACGAGCGATACCTTGAGATTCTGATCCAAGGCACGGAACCCTTGGATCGATAGGGCGCCGAGGCCGCTTGTCACGCCTACGGCAGGCCGCTACACCGCCGAGAGCATGGCGGGGCGCAAGGGCAGTCAAGGCAAGCGGGGGCGGGTCGTCGCCAAGGGGCGCGGCGGGCCCTTGCGGCGCGTCTTTCGGCGGGTTCTCTGGAGCCTCGTTATCCTCTTGGTGGCCCTGCCGCTGGCGCTGACCCTGCTCTACAGCGTGGTGCCGCCGCCGGGCACGCCGCTCATGGTGATCCGGCTGTTCGAAGGCGAGGGCTTGGCCAAGCGCTGGGTGCCGCTCGAGGAGATCTCGCCGATGGTGCCGCGCGCCGTGATCGCGGCGGAGGACAACCGCTTCTGCGAGCACTTCGGCTTCGACCTCGGGGCCATCGAGTCGGCAATCGAGGACTACCAGGCCGGCGAGCGTCTGCGCGGCGCCAGCACGATCTCGATGCAGACCGCCAAGAACCTCTTCCTCTGGCCGCAGCGCAGCTTCCTGCGCAAGGGCCTGGAGGCCTACCTCGCGGCCATGATCGAAGTGCTCTGGAGCAAGCGGCGGATCATGGAGGTCTATCTGAACGTCGCCGAGTGGTCCTCGGGGGTCTACGGCATCGAGCGCGCCGCCGAGCAGAGCTTCGGCAAGCCCGCGCGGAACCTGACTCGCTGGGAGGCCTCGCTGCTGGCCAGCGTGCTGCCCAACCCGCGCGCCCGCTCGGCCGCAAGGCCCTCCGGTGCCGTCACCGCGCAGGCCCGACGGGTCAGCAAGAGGATCGACCAGCTCGGCCCCTTGCTCGACTGTGTCTGAAGGCAGAGGCTAATGCGTTTTGCGATTGGACGGTACCGGCCCGCTCCCCCTCCCGGCCACCCAATAGGATACTGCCGTGGGTGGCCGGGAGGGGGAGCGGGCCGGTGCCGGGATTCCGCCTGAGCGGAAAACGCTCTAATCGAACAGACAGAGCAGCGCGTAGCAGTGGCCGAGCCAGCCGGTGACGATGCTATAGAGCAGCAGATCGATCAGCAGGCAGAGCGTCAGAAAGGGCAGGCAGAAGAAGAGCGCGAAGTAGAGCGCGGCCCAGCGCGTGAAGCGGCGCGGCTTCAGCGGCACGCCGCGGATCGTCACCGCCTTGTCGTCGGCGCCTGCCATGTTCGGAGACTAGCGCCATAGCCGGATCCAGCAAGCCGGGCGAGATCGAGCTGCTGCCCTTCGAGGGCGGGGCGGCGGCCTGGGACGCGCTCATGGCCCGCGCCGGGCGCTCGCCCCTCGAGCAGTCCTGGGCCTACGGCGAGGCCGTGGCGCGCGGGCGCGGCTGGACGACAGGTCGCTTCCTGGCGCGCGACGGGCAAGGCGAGCGGGCCCTGCTGCAGGTCTCGCTGCGCAAGGTCCTCGGCGCCGCGACCCTGGTGCGGCTGGTCCGCGGACCCTTGTGGCTCGGCCCGGCGCCGTCGCCGGACGAGCTGCTGCCGCTCTGCGCGGCCATTCGGGACAGCTATCGGCCGCGCCGTCTACGCCCGTTGCTCTGGACGCCGGAGCTGCCCGAGGCGCCGGCGAGCGACGCCCTGTTCCGCCGGCTGGGGCTGCGACCGATGGTGACCGGCTACAGCACGGCCTGGCTCGATCTGCGCCGCTCGGAGTCGGCGCTGCGGGCCGGCCTCCACGGCAAGTGGCGCAACTCGCTGAAGGCCGCCGAAGGCGCCGGCCTGGACGTGGCGCTCGGCGAGCCCGATGCGCTCGACTGGCTGCTGGAGCGCCACGAGCGGCAGCGGCGCCGGCGCCGCCTGGTCGCCCGCGACCGCGAATTCGTGAAGGCCATGGCTTCGGCCGACGGCGGCGGGGCGGCGCCCTGCGTGGCGCGCGCCCGGCTCGACGGCCGGCCTCTTGCCGCCGCGCTGTTCCTTCGCCACGGCGCCAGCGCGACCTACGAGCTCGCTTGGAGCGGGCCCGAAGGCCGGCGCTACGAGGCGCAAAGCCTGGCGCTCTGGCGCGGCCTGCTCGAGCTGAAGCGGCAGGGCGTCGCCTGGCTCGACCTCGGCGGCCTGACGCCGGACGCGCCGGGCCTGGCCCGCTTCAAGCTCGGTCTCGGCGCCGAGCCGGTGACCTTGGCCGGCACCTACCTCTAGCAGGCTGCTGAATAAGCCCTGTGCCCCTGCCCACGGTCATCCTTCGTCAGGCTCAGGTTGAGGTGAAACGGCTGAAAAAGCTCACCCTCACCCTGAGCCTGGCGAAGGGCGAGGGTGGCCGCTCGCAGTTCTTCAGTAGCCTGCTAGAACGAGGCCGAAAAGCAGAGCCCGGCCGCGTCGGGCAGCGGCCGGGCTCCTGAACAGGACTGCCGGACGAGGGGAAGTGGAAGGGCGGCAGGCCTGAACCTCAAGGGGGTGAGGCTAGTTGTCCCGTCGGCGGTCGCCGCGGCCGCGCTTGCCGTCGCGATTGCGGTCGCGCGAGCCGATCCGGTCGTCGCCGGCCCGGCCGCGGCCGCGGAACACGTCCTGGGCGCGGTTGAGCTCGCGCGGGCCGATGCGGCCGTTGTTGTTGCGGTCGGCCCAGTTGAAGACCTGCCGGCTGCCGCGCCACTCGCGCCGGCTGATCCGGCCGTTGTCGTTGCGGTCGGCCCGCTCGAAGGCGTTGCGGGCGCGCTGGCGCTCGCGCTTGCCGATGCGGCCGTCGTTGTTGCGGTCGGCCCAGTTGAACACCCGCTCGGCGCGCCGCAGCTCGCGCGGGCCCAAGCGGCCGTTGTTGTTGCGATCGGCGTAGCGGTAGATGCGACCGCCGTTGTTCCAGTAGTAGGGGCGGCCGTTGTGGCGCTTGGCATAGCGATACCGCGGCGCCACCCAGCGGTGTCCGTTCCAGTAGGTGCGGTTGCTCTGCCAACGGTCGAAGGCTCTGGCGCGCTCGCGCGGGCTCAGGTAGCCGTCGCCGTTGCGATCGGCGCGGTAGAACCAACCGGAGTCGGCTTGCGCCGTTGACGGCGTCGCCAGGCCGAGGCCGACCAATGTGGCCAGGGCCGCCGCGACGAGGGGAATGCCGATGATCTTCATGATGTGCTCTCCTGCCTGGCTGTCGGAGAGCATCGCCCTACCTGGGCAACGCTCACCAAGTCCTACGGCAGGCCGGCAGATAGCATCCCCTTTGCATGCAAATTTATAGTCAATAATTTGTTAATCCACCGGAATCCTTGAGGATTCCGAGTGGCGCCGGTCCGACGGCCCGCGGCGCTGGGCAAGGCATCGCACCGCTGCTCTACTGGCCACGCGCCCGACATCGGTCGGCGTGCGGGATGGGAAGGGAAGGCCGGACCCATGCGATACGCCATGAAGGGAAGCTGCCACTGCGGCGGGCTCGACTTCCGTTTCGAGACCGACAAGCCGCCGGTGGCGCTCGGTCTGCGCGCTTGTGGCTGCGGCTTCTGCCGGCGCCATGGCATGCGGGCGACCAGCGACGCCGAGGGCAAGGTCGTGTTCCGCCTGGCCGAGCCCGCCAAGCTCCTGCGCTACCGTTTCGGCCTGGCGACCGCCGACTATCTGATCTGCCGCGGCTGCGGGGTCTACGTCGGCGCGGTCATGTCGGACCCCGCCGGCGATCGGGGCATCATCAACGTCAACTGCTTGGACCAGGCGCCGGCCTTCGGCAGCGACGCGAAGCAGATGAGCTACGACGACGAGGACGAGCCCGCGCGGCGCGCGCGCCGGCGCGCCCTTTGGACGCCGGCGGAGCTGATCACCGGCGACGCCGTCGAGCCGCGGTGACGGCGCGGCGGACCGCCGGGGCTCAAGGCGCCGGCTTGTCCGTCTCCTCGGCTTCCTCGGCTTCCTCGGTCTCCATCTCGTAGACCGACTGTGTCGTCTTGGGCACCGGAATGAAGGTGCCGCGCCAGAGCGCCTCGCCGATGGAGCGCTTGAGCAGCCGATAGAGCAGGAACAGGGAGAGCAGCGCCAGCACCACGGCCATGGCCAGGAACAGGGCGCTCGGCCCGAAGCGGTCCATGGCCGGGGCCACGGCCAGGGGCCCGAGCACGGCGCCGGTGGAGTAGATCAGCAGGAGGCCGCTGCTCACCTCGACCAGCCGCTCGTTGGGCGCGTAGTCGTTGGCGTGGGCCAGGCAGAGCGGATAGAGCGGGATCATCACCGCGCCGTGCAGGCAGCCCAGGGCGAAGGCCAGGGGCAGGGAGTCCAGGGGCACGAAGGCCAGGGCCAGTCCCGAGCAGAGCGTCGCCAGGCTGCAGCCGAGAATCACCAGGCGCCGGTCGACCTTGTCGGAGTAGCGGCCGAGCGGCCACTGGGAGAGCGTGCCGCCGACCATGAAGGCGGCCATGAAGATGGTGATCTGCGCCACCGGCAGCCCGCGCTCCTGGGCGAAGACCGGGCCGAGCGCCCAGAAGGCGCCCTCGATGAAGCCGACGGTCAGGCAACCGACGAAGCCCGTCGGCGAGAGGCGCAGCAGCCCGACGACCTGCGGCCGCGCCGACTGCGGCGGCGTCGGCGTCGCGGCCGGCGTCAGCGAGAGCGGCACCAGCGACAGGCAGATCAGCATGCCGACCAGGACGAAGAGCGCCGGGCCCTGGGGCGGTGCCAGGTTGACCATGAGCTGGCCGCCGATGGTCACCAGGTTGCCGATGATGATGTAGAGCGACAGCACCCGGCCGCGTACGTGGTTCGGCGCCCGGTCGTTCAGCCAGCTCTCGATGACCATGTAGAGCACGGCCAGGCAGAGGCCGGTGAGGCCGCGCAGGACCGCCCAGCCGAGCGGGTCCACCGCGAAGGGATGGGCCATGGCGAAGATGGCGCAGAGCGCGGCGAAGCCGGCGAAGGCGCGGGTATGGCCGACCTGCTTCACCACGCGGGGGCCGACCAGGCAGCCGAGCACGAAGCCGGCGGCGTAGACGCCGCCGATCAGGCCGACCCAGCTCGTGCTGAAGGCTTCCAGCTTGGCGCGGATCGGCAAGAGGGTCATCAGCAGACCGTTGCCGAGGAACAGCACGGCCGTACCGACCAGCAGCGTGGCGATCGAGCGTTGCGCCCCGTTCACCGTCCCGGACTCCGGATCCCCCTTTAGAGACTCGATCCGGACGGTTTGCGCGCGTTCTTGTCAAGGCCGGCGTGGCGCGACCCGGCTCGGACGGCCGTTCAGCGTGCCAGGCACTGGGCGATGGATTCGCGCAGCCGCTCGCTCTCCATCGGCTTCTGCAAAGCCTGGTCCGCGCCCAGCTTGACCGCCATGTTGAGCCAGTCGGTGCCGCTGTACCTCGAGCCGCCCGACATCGCGATCACGCAGGTCTTTGGAAAGCGACGCTTCAGCTCGCGAATCGTCTCGAAGCCTTCCTTGACCGGCATGAAGAGGTCGACGATCGCGATATCCGCCGGTCTCGCCCGCAGGTTGTCGAGTGCGGCGGAGCCATTCGTGGCCGTATCCACGTCGTGGCCGTCGTTGCTCAAGAAGAAGTCGAGGCTCTCGCAGATCATGGGGTCGTCGTCGACCACCAGAACACGCGCCATATCCTTGCAACTCCTCGCCCGTGAAAGACCGACCGACAACCTGCGGTGATGCCCCGCCTGGCTGCCGCCCGAACGCTTGCCGAGGCCCCGTTCATCGCGCGGGCCTTCGTTGTCATTACGAGACATGCTATCGCGAAAGGCCCGCATGCAATGGGGGTCTTTCCCAGTAAAGGGGTCGGATGATTCGACCTGATTCGTTGAGCTGGTCCGGCTAGGCGGGCAAGCTCCGGACATGGACCGCCTCAAGCGCGCCGGCCTGACATTGACCGAGCAAGCCCTCGGCAGCGGCGAGACCGTCTACGTCTTGAAGGGCGACACCTACCCGATGCGCGGCGAGCTGCGCGAGATGGGCGGGCACTGGGACGCCGGCCACGGTGCCTGGATCTTCAAGGACCAGGACCCGTCGCCGCGACTCGAGGCGCTCGCCGAAAGCGCCCTCGCGGGCGGCGAGAAGCGTCCGCACTATTGGGGCCACCGGCAAAGGCTGCGCGACAGCTTCATGGCCGCGCCTGAGGCCTTGCCCGACTATCAGCTCCTGGAGCTGCTGCTGTTCTTCTCGATTCCGCGCCGCGACGTGAAGCCCGACGCCAAGCGGCTGCTGGCCGAGTTCGGCAGTCTCGCCGGCGTGCTCGCGGCCGAGCCGGACCGCCTGCGGTCGTCGGCCGAGGTCAGTCACCAGACGCTCGTGCAGCTCAAGGCGGTCCGGGAGATCGCCCGCCGGCTGACACGGGCCGAGATCGAGACGCGCCCGCGGCTCAAGTCGGCCAAGGAGGTGCTGGACTACTGCCATCTGGCCATGGCCCGGGAGCCCGTCGAGCAGCTTCGCCTGCTGTTTCTCGATGCCCGGATGCGCCTGCTCGCCGACGAGGTTCAGCAGGTCGGGACGGTCGACCATCTGCCCGCCTATCCGCGCGAGATCGTCAAGCGGGCCCTGGAGCTGGGCGCCACGGGCATGATCCTGGTCCACAACCACCCGGCCGGCGATCCGAGCCCCTCGCGGGCCGACATCGAGATGACCAAGGCCGTCGCGCTGGCCGCCGCGCCGCTCGGCATCGCCCTGCACGACCACCTGATCGTCGCGCGCGACGGCCACAGCAGCCTGCGCGACCTGGAGCTGATCTGAGAGCTGATCTGACGGCCTCCTCGGCGCCGGCGTTTCGAGGTGCGATCGGCCGCCGGACCCGCCGGACTCGACGGCGCGAAGGCCGCGATCCAGGCCGTGACATTGTTTGGGCGGCGGATCGCCAGCAGAAATACTCGTAAAACGAGAATATCACATCTTTTTCACCATTAGAAATTGAATTCTTCACATCTAGGCAAGTCATCAATCAAAGCTTTCTGGTTTTCATGGCAATCTGGACCAGTGCTTGGTAGTTCCGAATAGCTGCCCGGTGAGGGCCCAGATGGCGAATCTCGGACCAGATCCACGGAGCCTCGGCGATGCCGCCTGGCGAGCCGGTCGCGGACACTAGCCGGGGATTGGAGATCGTGGCCGACGCGGGCGCAACACGGCCTTTGGCTGTCGACCTGGACGGCAGCCTGGTCTGCACCGACCTCCTGGTCGAGGGCTTCGTGGCGAGCTTGTTCCGCCGGCCCTTCGCGACGGTCATGGCGCTGTTCTCGCTGCGCCACGGTCGCGCGGCCTTCAAGGAGCGCGTGGCCGAGCTCGACGCCCTGGCGGTCGAGTCCGTGCCCTGGCACGAGCCTTTCCTCGCGTTCCTCAAAGCCGAGCGGCTCAAGGGCCGCCCCTTGCACCTGGTCACGGCCTCGCACCAGGCGGTCGCCGAGCGCGTGGCCAAGACGCTGGGCATCTTCGAGAGCGTCGAAGGCAGCCGCGACGGCGTCAACCTGAAGGGCGAGCGCAAGCTGGCCTTCCTCAAGGATCGCTTCCCCGAGGGCTTCGCCTATGCCGGCGACAGCCGGGCCGACCTGCCGGTCTGGCAGGGCGCCGACTCGATCATCCTGGCCGGCGCCGATGCCGGCACCCGGGCCGCCGCGCAGCGCCTGGGCCGGCCGATCGAGGAAGAGTTTCCGCAGGAGCGCGGCGGCCTGTGGACCTGGATCCGCGCGGCCAGGCTTCATCAGTGGTCGAAGAACGTCCTGATCTTCCTGCCGCTGTTCCTGGCCCATGCCTACGACGATCCGGACGCGATCCTCGCCACGCTGTTCGGCTTCGTGATCTTCGGGGTGATCGCCTCGGCGACCTACCTGGTCAACGACATGGCCGATCTGGCGGCCGACCGCCAGCACCCCAGCAAGCGCTACAGGCCCTTGGCGAGCGGCCGGATTCGGCTGCTCGATGCCGGCCTCGTCGCCGGCCTGGGCATCTTCGCCGGGCTCGTCTCGGCCGCCCTTCTCGATGGCGCGTTCTTCGTCTTCGTCCTGCTCTACCTGGCCTTGACGCTGCTCTACTCCTTCCGATTCAAGCGCGTTGCCATGCTCGACGTCTTCGTCATCGCCTGCCTCTTCACCTTGCGCCTGATGGCGGGCATCGCCCTGATCGGCGTCGAGCCGTCAGCCTGGCTCTTGTCCTTCTCGCTGTTCCTCTTCCTGTCGCTGGCCTTGGCCAAACGGCACGGCGAGATCGTCCGCTTCGGCGCGGAGGGCAACCGGCGGCTTTCCGGGCGCGGCTACGTGGCGGGCGACAGCGCCTTGACCTTGACCTTCGGCGCCGCCAGCGGCACCGCGGCGGTCCTGGTCATGCTGATCTACCTGGTGAACGAGGCCTTCGTTCACGCCGCCTATGCGCAGCCGGTGTGGCTCTGGGCGATACCGCCGGTGCTGCTGCTTTGGATCCTCAGGATCTGGCTGGTCAGCAACCACGGCGATCTGGACGACGATCCCGTGCTCTACGCGCTGCGCGATCCCGCGAGCCTGTTCCTGGCCGGATTGGTGACCCTGGCTTTCGGGGCCGCGCTCCTGTGAGCATCCCTTGGAGCGAACAGCGGGTGACCTCCTGGGGCCGGGTCGCCCGCGGGACCCAGGTCACCACGCGGCCGCGCTTCCGCGACCTGCTGCCGGCCACGCTCGAGGCCAACGGCGCGCTTTCCGGCACCAGCGTGCTGCCGCTCGGCCTGGCGCGCTCCTACGGCGATTCCTGCCTCAACAGCGAGGGCCGGCTGGTCGACATGACCGGGCTCGACCGGGTCATCGCCTTCGATGCCGGCACGGGCATCTTGCGCGCCGAGGCGGGGGTCAGCCTGTCGGCACTGCTGTCGCTGGTCGTGCCGCGCGGCTACTTCCTGCCGACCACCCCGGGCACCCGCTTCGTCACCTTGGGCGGCGCGGTCGCCAACGACGTGCATGGCAAGAACCACCACCTGGCGGGCAGCTTCGGCTGCTCGGTCCGGCGCCTCCGCCTCTTGCGCTCGGACGGGAGCCGGCTCAGCCTGTCGCCGGAGGAGTCGCCGGCGCTCTTCGCCGCGACCATCGGCGGACTCGGCCTGACCGGGATGATCGAATGGCTGGAGCTTTCCTTGCGGCCGATCGGCTCGGCCTACCTGGATACCGAGAACCTGGCCTTCGGCGGCCTGGAGGAGTTCTTCGCGCTTTCCGCGGAGAGCGCGGAGACCTGGGAGCATTGCGTCTCCTGGGTCGACTGCGCCGCCGGCGAGCGTAGCCTTGGCCGCGGCATCTTCATGCGCGGCCGGCACCGCGACGACGGCGCGCTGCGGGCGCACCGGGACAAGGGCGGCCTGTCGGTGCCGCTCGAGCTGCCGTCCTTCCTGCTCAACCGCTATAGCCTCGGCGCCTTCAATGCGCTCTATCATGCGCTCGGCAAGCGCAAGCAGGGCCTTGCGCGGACCCACTATGAGAGCTTCTTCTATCCGCTCGATGCGATCCGACAGTGGAACCGACTCTATGGCCGTCGCGGTCTCTACCAATACCAATGCCTGGTACCGCCGGAGACGGCGGCCGATGCCGTGGCGGCCCTGCTGCGCCGGGTCGCGGCCTCGGGCGAGGGCTCCTTCCTCGCCGTGCTCAAGACCTTCGGGGACAAGCGCTCGCCGGGCCTGCTGTCCTTCCCGCGCGAGGGCACGACTTTGGCGCTCGACTTCGTCAATCGCGGGGCGGCGACCTTGAAGCTGCTCGGCACGCTCGACGAGATCGTCTGCCAGGCCGGGGGCCGGGTCTATCCCGCGAAGGATGGGCGCATGCCGGCCGCGGTCTTCCGGCAGGGCTATCCGGACTGGCAGCGCTTCGCCGAGCAGGTCGACCCCGGCTTCAGCTCGGACTTCTGGCGGCGGGTCGCGGCATGAGCCGAGCCGAGACCGGCGCGCGGGTCATCGTCCTCGGGGCCCTGTCGGCGATCGCCGAGGCCACCGCGCGCCTGCACGCGGCCGAAGGCGCGCGCTTCATCTTGGCCGGCCGCGACGAGACCCGCCTGGGCCAGGTCGCCGCCGACCTCGAGGCGAGGGGCGCCGCGTCCTGCCTCTGCCGCAGCCTCGACCTGGCGGCGGCGGCCGACAGCTACGCGGCCTTCGACGAGATGGTCGAGGCCCTGGGCGGCGTCGACTACGTCTACCTCTTCTACGGCCTGCTCGGCGATCAGGACGCGGCGGAGCGCGACCTGGCGGCGGCGCGGGACATCGTCCGGGTCAACTTCTCCAGTGCGGCCGAGTGGTGCCTGGCGGCCGCGCGCCGCTTGCAGGCGCAGGGCAGCGGCGTGCTGCTGGTCGCCAGCTCGGTCGCCGGCGACCGCGGCCGCCAGTCGAAGCCGCTCTACGGCGCGGCCAAGAGCGGCCTGACCGTGCTGGTCCAGGGCCTGGCCCATCGCCTGGCGCCGAGCGGGGCGCGGGCCGTGGCGGTCAAGATCGGCTTCGTCGACACGCCGATGACCGCCGGCTCGGCCAAGGGCGGTCCGCTCTGGGTCACGCCGGAGCAGATCGCGCCCAAGCTCAGGCGTTTCGCGGACGGCAAGCGGCCCGTGGTCTACGCGCCTTGGTTCTGGCGCTGGATCATGCTCGTCATCCGCCTCGTGCCGGCGCCGATCTTTCACCGGACCAAGCTCTAGAGATCCGGCCCCTTGCCCTCGTCCGATCGCATCGTGATCACCGGCGCCGCCGGCCTGGTCGGCCAGAACCTGGTCTTGAGACTCAAGGCGCGCGGCTATCGGAACCTGCTCGCCATCGACAAGCACCCGAGCAACACGGCCCTGTTGCGGCGCCTGCACCCCGACCTGGAGGTCGTCGAGGCCGATCTGGCCGAGCCCGGGGCCTGGGAGGCTGCGCTGGCCGGCGCCGATGTCCTGGTCTTCTCGCACGCCCAGATCGGCGGCATCGAGCCGGCGGCCTACCTGGCCAACAATGTCACGGCGACCGAGCAGCTGCTTGCCGTGGCGGCGCGCCATGGTGTTCCCTATATCCTGCACATCAGCTCGTCGGTGGTGGAATCCATCGTCGAGGACCACTACACCCGAACCAAGGAACGCCAGGAGGCGCTGGTCTTGGAGTCCGGCATACCCTGCTGCGTCTTGCGCCCGACGCTGATGTTCGGCTGGTTCGATCGCAAGCACATCGGCTGGCTCGCCCGCTTCATGAAGCGGATGCCGGTCTTTCCGATACCCGGGCACGGCCGATACCTCCGGCAGCCGCTCTACTCGGGCGACTTCTGCGACATCGTGATCGCCTGCGTCGAGCAGCGCCGCGCCGGCGAGGTGCACAACATCTCGGGCCTGGAGAAGATCGACTACATCGACCTGATCGCGGCGATGCGGCGGGCCCTGGGCCTTCGCCGGCCCTTGCTGAAGATCCCCTATGGTCTGTTCTGGGGGCTGCTGAAAGCCTATAGCTGGCTCGACCGCGACCCGCCCTTCACCACCGATCAGCTCGAAGCCCTGGTGGCGCCGGACGTCTTCGAGACGATCGACTGGCCGGGCCTGTTCGGCGTCGAGGCGACGCCCCTGCGCCAGGCCTTGGAGGAGACTTTCCGCCATCCCGACTACGCCGAGATAGCCTTGGACTTCTAGACGGATGGCGCGAGTCGGAATCATCGGGGCCGGGGCCATGGGCCTGGCGGCCGGCTACCACGCCGCCAAGGCGGGCCACGACGTGGTCGTCCTCGAGGCGGGCCCGATCCCCGGCGGCATGGCCGCGCATTTCGACTTCGGCGGGCTGTCGATCGAGCGCTTCTACCATTTCGTCTGCAAGTCCGACCGCGACACCTTCGCGCTGCTGGACGAGCTCGGCCTGGGCGACAGCATGCGCTGGGTGCCGACCTCGATGGGCTACTACATCGGCGGCAAGCTGCACGATTGGGGCGACCCGCTGGCGCTGCTCAAGTTCCCGGAGCTGAGCTTCGCGGCCAAGCTGCGCTACGGCCTGATGATGTTCCTCGCCACCAAGCGCCGCGCGCCGGGCAGCCTGGAGCGAACGACGGCGCGGCGCTGGATCGAATCCTGGTGCGGCCGGGCGACCTACGATCGCCTCTGGCGGTCGCTCTTCGATCTGAAGTTCCACGAGTACGCCGACAACATATCGGCCGCCTGGATCTGGACCCGCTTGAAGCGCATCGGCACCTCCCGCCGCTCGCTGTTCCAGGAGGAGCTCGGCTACATCGAGGGCGGTTCGGAGACGCTGGTGGCGGCGCTGGTCGCGGCCATCGAGTCGCGGGGCGGCGAGGTGCGCTGCGCCGCGCCGGTCGAGCGCGTGGAGATCGCCGAGGGGCGGGTGACCGGCGTCAAGATCGGCGGCCAGGTCGAGGCCTTCGACGCGGTGATCTGCACGACGCCGACGCCCTATGTGCCGGGCATGATCCCCGGCCTGCCCGACGCGCTGAAGGCGCGCTACGCGGCCATCAAGAACATCGGCGTCGTCTGCCTGATCCTCAAGCTGGCCCGTTCGGTGACGCCGCACTTCTGGGTCAACGTCGCCGATGCCTCGATGCGGATTCCCGGCTTCGTCGAGTTCTCCAACCTGCGGCCGACCGGCGAGCACATCGTCTATCTGCCCTACTACATGCCGGCGGAACACGAAGCCTTCATGCAGCCCGACGAGGACTACATCGCCGAGGCCAAGGAGTATCTCTGCCGCATCAACCCGGCGCTGCAGGAGCAGGATCTGCTGGACTGGCGTATCGGTCGCTTGCGCCACGCCCAGCCGGTCTGCCCGCCGGGCTTCGCCGACATGATCCCGCCGATCCAGACGCCCATCGAAGGCCTGCAGATCGCCGATACCTGCTTCTACTATCCCGAGGACCGCGGCATCTCCGAAAGCGTGCGCGTCGGCAAAGAGATGGCGGAGGCCCTGTGATCGCGCGCCACGGCGATAGGCGGCCTTACGCGGTCACAGTCTGTTCTCCGCCACTCGACAGTTGTGACGGTCACGGATACTTCACTTTTGCTCGCTAGTGAGCTTATGGTGCCGGCGCTCGAGAAGTGACGGTTTTGGCAAAGCTGTCCTTTCTCCTTGGCGATAGGCTTGGGCACACCATGTCTGGGGCATCCGGTCTGTGCTCTTTCGATTTGGGCGGGTACCCCTAGAGGCTCCGGAAGGCGGTTGCTGGCTTGACCACCGAAGACCTGTCGTTGCTCTACCAGAACCGCTTCGGCGACATTGCGTCGTCGAGGCGTCAAGCGATTTGGTGGGAGATCTGTCGCTTCTTCCAGCGCGAGGGCTTCGTGCGGCCCAGCGACGCGGTGCTGGATCTCGGATCGGGCTACGGCGAGTTCATCAACAACGTCGAAGCACACGAGAAGGCCGGGATCGACCTCAACAAGGATGCCCAGGGTTACTTGAACCCGGGGATCGCCTTTCATCGCCACGACGTCAGGCGCCTCGACGAAGTCTTCGAGCCGGAGACCTTCGACCTCTGTTTCACCTCCAATTTCCTCGAGCACCTGCCGAGCAAGGACGATGTCTCGAGTGTGCTCGAACAATCCCACCGCATCTTGAAGTCGGGCGGACGCTTCCTGCTGGTTGGGCCCAACATTCGCTACGTCGGCGGCGCCTATTGGGATTTCTTCGACCATCATATGCCGCTGACGGAAGTGTCTCTCTGCGAGGCCCTGGTCCTCGCCGGCTTCCAGCCGAAGGTCGTGTTCGGCAGATTCCTGCCCTATACGATGAAGCAGAAGCTCCCCTCGCACCCGCTGCTGGTCCGCGCCTATCTCCGGTGCCGCCCCGCCTGGCGGGTTCTTGGCAAGCAGTTCCTGGTCCTGGCGGAGAAGCGGAGTACCGCCCGCCCGCGTCGGGAGCGGTCACCGGAAGCGGCGGCATCGGCGCCCAGCCGGGCCGCCGGCTAGCTCAGCGGCCAAGCGTACATCAGCTCCGGTTCGGTCTTGTCGTCGAGAACCGGGATCGGCACGACCCGGTCCGCCGAACGGCACGCAATTCCGAGCTTTGCCAGTGCCTGGGCCTCGGTCATGCCGGCCGGCAGGGCCAGTATGTAGAGCTGAGACCGGCCAGCCCCAGCCGCCATCTCCGACGAGTCTATCGTTCTGTCCCCCCAATAGCCGTCATAATTGTAGCAATATTGTGTTTTGCTACCAATAGGGGTGGATGGGCTATCAGGGCTTTAACAATGGATTTCGGGGCGAGGGCATCTTGAAAGCCCGATCCCGACACCATGCGGCACGCTGCCGGGGCCGACTGCCGGCCCGCCGCGGCTGCCGTTCGCGCTGGAGGGGATGGCGACCCCGGCAGGATTCGAACCTGCGACCTACAGATTAGGAATCTGTCGCTCTATCCAACTGAGCTACGGGGCCGCGCGGGCCGCCGCTGGGCGGCCGGGCGGAGCTTAGGCGAAGCCGCCGGGCGCGGCAACGCGACCTGCCCAGGAGGGTGGCAACACGACCCGCTCGGGCGCTCCCCAGGGGGCTCGGCCGCCGCCAAAAAGGATTAAACAATTGCAAAGAATTGGCCGTCAGGATCGGGCCGCTTGAGGTTTTTGCAGAGGCGATGGAGAGCTGGCCATGGCGGGGATTGCGCAGCTCAAGGCCCGTGTCGAGGACGCGCTCCAGCGGATCGCGCAGCAGACGGAGGCGCGCGACGCCTTCGATCAGAAGCTGCTGTCCCTGATCGACGTCATGGAGCGGGGCTTGTCCCGCAAGCAGGCGAAGATCGACGAGCAGCGGGCGAGCCTGGACGCGCTGCAGGCCGCGCGGAGCGAGACCGACGCCGAGCGCGAGAGCCTGCGTCGCGAGAACGCCGACCTCCGAGCGAAGGCCGATGGCCTGGAGGCCGAGCTGACGGCGCTCAAGGACGGGGCGGCCGAGCGCGAGAGCGAAGCGGCGGACCTGGCCGATCTGCTGGACAAGCTGCTGACGGCGCTGGATGAGCAGGGCGAGAGCCGCCTGCTCAGCGCCCTCGACGAGCTGCGACGCCGCGCCGATCAGTTCGACGACGACGCCCAGGGCGGCGGTGACACGGCCGCGTCCGCCCCGCCGGCCGCGATGCCTGCCGCGCCCGCCGTGCCATCGGTCCCCGCCGCCCCGAACGCCGAGCCTGTCGCGGCGGCGGCCGAAGCGCCGATCCCCGAGGCGCCCTGCAGCCCGGAGATGGCGGCGGTGATCGAGAGCCACGACAAGCAGCAGGCGGCGCCCGAGGCCCAGCCCAAGGAAGATCCCCCGGAGCCAACTGCGGCGGCCGACACGCCGGACGTGATCGCCGCCCTCGACGAGGCTTTCGAGGAGACGCCGGAGATCGCCGCCGAGGCCGATGAGCCGCCGGCCGAGGGCGACGCGATCGCCGCCGAGTCCGACGACGCGGCAGCACCGCAAGCCGGGGACGAGGCGGAGACCGAAGTCCTGGCGCTGGAGGAGCCGGCCGACGCGCCGCCGCCGATCGCGGCCGAGGCCGAGTCCGAGACGTCGGAGGACGAGGCCGCCGAGGCCGCGGCGCCCGCCGGTGAGCTGACGCTGGAGGCCATCGGCGAGCTCCTGAAGGAGCGCGACGACGCCAGGCAGGCGAAGGACGGCGACCGGCCGGAGAACGTCCGCAAGATCATCGATCGGGTGAACGCGCTGGCCGACGAGATGGCCGATCCGAGCCATCGCAGCCAGCCCGCGCTGGCCGCGCCGGCGGCGGACGCGGAGGCCAAGCCCGAGTCAGAGACGGCTGAGGATATCGGCGAGGCAGCGCCGCCTAAAGCCGCGACCGGCGCCTAGGGCGTTTTCCGCTGACGCGGAATCGCGGCACCGGCCCGCTCCCGTCCGATCGGAAAACGCTCTAGAGCTTTCCCTGCTTCCGCGGAACCGCCAAGGGTCCGCCAATCCGGCGACGCTCTAGGGATTGCTGCTCGTCGCGGCAGCCTTCGACACCGAAACGACCTGCCCCCTCACCCAGCTCCGGCTAGGCTCGGCTGCGCTTGGCCGGAGCTGGGTGAGGGGGCAGGTCGTTTCCCTTTGATTGCGGGCCGGCGATGCCACCTAGTCCGGTAGCGCTCAAAGGGCGAGCCTGCGGCGCCCGCGCGCTCTCTGCTTGGAGGGCGGCGCCGGACCGGCTCAGGGCTCCGGCGGGAAGACCTTCTCGAAGGGTATCGAGTAGTAGAGGTTGATGATCTCGGTGCCGGGGTTGTCCTCGCCCAGGTCGGCGTTCGAGATGTGGCCGAGGGCGATGCCGAGACGCGAGCGGTCGTTGAAGCGGTAGGCGACCTCGATCTGGGAGCGGAACTCGACCGTGCCGCCGAGGTCCTTGCCGCCGCCGTCGTGATAGAGCCCGGCGCCGAAGCTCGGCGTCACCACGATCCGCCGGCCGAAGAAGAGGTCGACGAGGATGCCGGCGAGGCCGTAGACGGCGCCGTCGCTGGTCGCCTCGAGGCCGACCCAGGGCTTGAACAGCCAGACCTTCTTGTGGCGGTACTCCAGCCGGAAGTCGACGGCCTGGTCGTCCCGCTGCGTCGCATCGAAGCCGCCGATGCCGAGCGTGACGAAGGCCGGATCCTCGGCCTTGGCCGCCACGGCCGACAAGAGCAGCGCGCTTGCCAGGCCGGTCGCGGCCAGCAGGCGCCAGGCTCGCTGCAACATCCTAGCCCCCCAAGTCTTTTCCGGGTCAGCATGATACGGAAAAGGCCCTGCGGCGCAACGGGGAGCGGCGGCGGCCTGCGGGCCCAGGCGGACTCCTCAGGCGAGGCTCTTGAAGCGCTCCGTGGCGGCGACCAGGGCCGCGCGGATGCCCGGCTCCATGGCGGAATGGCCGGCATCGGGGATCACCCGGTAGTCGGCCTCCGGCCAGGCCTCGTGCAACTGGTCGGCGGTGACGATCGGGCAGACCACGTCGTAGCGGCCCTGGACGATGACCGCCGGGATCCGCCGGATCCGCTCGACGCCGGCGAGCAGGGCGCCCTCCGGCAGGAAGATCCGGTTCATGAAGTAGTGCGCCTCGATGCGCGCCAGGCCGAGCGCCATGGTGTCGCGGCCGAAGGCGGCGACCGTCTCGGGGCTCGGCGTCAGGGTCGAGCAGGCCCCCTCGTAGGTGCTCCAGGCCTTGGCCGCCGGCATGTGCACGGCCGGGTCCGGGTCGATCAGCCGGCGGTGGTAGTTGACCAGCAGGTCGCCGCGCTCGGCCTCCGGCAGGAAGCCGGCGAAGCTCTCCCAGACCTCCGGGAAGAAGGTGCGCATGCCGTAGAGGAACCAGTCGATCTCGCTGCGCCGGCAGAGGAAGATGCCGCGCAGGATCAGGCCGCGCACCGCCGCCGGGTGCGCCTGGGCGTAGGCCAGTGCCAGGGTCGAGCCCCAGGAGCCACCGAACACGAGCCAGCGCTCGATGCCGAGGTGGCGGCGCAGACGCTCCAGGTCGGCGATCAGGTGCGGCGTGGTGTTGTCGGTCAGCTCGCCCAGCGGGCTCGAGGCGCCGGCGCCGCGCTGGTCGTAGAGCACGATGCGGTAGTGCGCCGGGTCGAAGAAGCGGCGTTGCTCGGGCGCGCAGCCGGCGCCCGGCCCGCCGTGCAGGAAGACCACCGGCGCGCCCTGCGGGTTGCCGCAGGTCTCCCAGGCCATGCTGTGCCGCGCGTCGAGCTCGAGGCGGCCGGAGTCGTACGGGTCGATCGCGGGGAAGAGCTCTTCGCGGGTCACGCTGCGGTCCCGATCTGGGCAAGTGGCGGTGCGGGCGGGGCCCTCCCCTTAGCGCATTCCGTCCGCGATGGGAAACCTCGGCCGCTTGTCGCATAAAGATCGGGCCGGCGTCGCCGTCGGCCAGGGAGACAAAGATCGGGCCGGCGTCGCCGCCGGCCCGTGAGGGAGGAAGGTCGTGGTTGCCGCCGCGGGCCGCGCCTTGCGGGCGGGCCGCGGCGTCCGGGGAGATCTCAGGATCCGACGACTTCGCGGAACTTCTTCTCCGACTCGGAGTCGGCGTTCAGGTAGGAGTCCATGGAATCGTCCATGGCTTCCATCCAAGGCGTGTGGTGCACCGGCGACATGGTGCCGGTCATCAGCGAGCGGTAGGCGTTGTTGCGGAAGCCCATGATGTCGTCGTGCTTGTGGTGCTCCCACTCCATGAAGGTCTTGTTGACGCCTTCGACGTCGAAGGAAGGATAGTCGGTGAGCTCGATCAGCTCTTTGACGTAGTCGCCCTGGTACCAGATCAGGTCCTCGTCGGACTCGAGCGTGGCTTCGCGGTCGAGCCAGATCTTCTCGTCGGCCTCCCGCGCCGCGCGGTCGGGCACCTCGATGCGGCCCATGATCACGTCGCGCACGTACCAGGCCTGCGCGTCGAACATGTTGAAGGTGTAGAACTGGTCCTGCATGCCCAGGTAGGTCAGCTTGGGATTGTCCTGCCAGACCACGCCCTTGTAGAGCCCCGGCGCCCACATGCGGTTGGCCGTCTCGAGGCGCAGGTCGTCCGGCAGGAAGGGGAAGTGATGCAGGTAACCCGTGCAGAGGATGATCGCGTCGACCTCCTTCGTGCTGCCGTCCTTGAAGGTGCAGGTCTTGTTCTCGATCTTCTGCAGCAGCGGCTTCTCTTCCCAGTTGTCGGGCCAATGGAAGCCGGTCGGTCCCGAGCGATAGGTGATGGTGATCGACTTGGCGCCGTACTTGTGGCACTGCGAGCCGATGTCCTCGGCCGAGTAGCTGCGCCCGACGATCAGGATGTCCTTGCCCTTGAACTCCAGCGCGTCGCGGAAGTCGTGGGCGTGGAGCACCCGGCCGTTGAAGCCCTCTAGGCCCTCGAAGTAGGGCACGTTGGGGGTCGAGAAGTGCCCGGAGGCGACCACCACGTTGTCGAAGACCTCGTTGGACATGGTGTGGTTGACCATGTCCTGCGCGGTCACCGTGAAGAGCCCGCTCTCGGCGTCGTAGGTCACCATGCGCACCGGGGTACGGAAGCGGATCCAGTCGCGCACGCCGGCCTTCTCGACCCGGCCCTTGATGTAGTCCCAGAGAA
>JANQLT010000214.1 GCA_028280455.1 Kiloniellales bacterium | reverse complement strand
ACGTGACGCTGACCCTGCCGGACGGCCAGGTGGTCACCCTGGCGGGCTTCGTCGACCCGACGGGCCAGAGCGGCGGCGGGCTGCTCGGCGCCGACGGCGCGACCGCCATCGCCTCCAGCGTCGAGGCGCTGACCCAGGCCGCGGCCGGTCCCCCGCAGCCGGGCATCCCCTCGCCGGAGCAGCAGTTCGATCCGGCGGCCGGCGGCCCCGGCGGGCCGGGTGGTGCTGCGGAGGCCGGCGGCTCCTCGCTGGCGGTGTCGCCCTTCACGCCGAGCCCGGTCTTCGTCTTCGGTGCCAGCCCGGGCGGCGACGTTGCGCTGTTCGGCTTTCCGCCCTTCGACGTGCCGGTCTTCGACGAGCTGCCCTTGCTGCTCGGCCCGGATGCCGTCAGCGAGCTGGTCGCTGCCCTGGGCGAGTTCCTGCTGTTCACCGATTCGCTGATTCTGCCTGATCTGAGCAACCCGGGCGCGCCGGACGACTTCGCCTTCTTCAACAATCCTGCCGCGCCGATCTTCAACTCGGACGGCTCCTTCAACCTGGGCTTCAACGACGCCTCCGGCTCCTCCGGCAACCCGGTCGACCTGAACGTCACCAATGGCATGAACGGCAACGACACGGTCGAGCTGGCGGACAAGGCGAATCCGAACGGCAACAACCTGAAGGAGCTGTTCGGTACGGCGACGGCCTTCTACGGCGGCACCGGCGACGACACCGTCACCGGCGGCAATGACCACGACATCATCGTCGGCGACGGCCAGGAGGCCGACAACGCCTCCTTGGACTGCGGCGACGACAATATGGATCACGACGAGAAGGTCGTCATCAAGGGCGATGACGACACGCTCGACGGCGGCATCGGCAACGACGTCCTGCTCGGCGACGGCCTGGTCACCAAGCCCGGCTTCGACAGCGCGCAGCGGAACATCGGCTTCCCGAACCTGGTGAGCCCGCCGACCGAGGGCCCGGCGGCCGAGAACGATCCGGCTTCGATCTTCATGCCGAGCGATCTGCTGCAGAGCTTCATGATCGGCATGTTCGGTCCGGCCGGCATCAAGAACGTCCTCGACATCGAGATCGAGAAGCAGAACCGGAACAAGATCAAGCTGGCCGGCGGCGACGACACGCTGCTCGGCGGCGAGGGCGAGGACCTGGCGGTCGGCGACGCCCTGTTCCTGGTCGAAGGTCGCAGCACGGTCCGCGACTTCCGGTATGAAGAGCCCGGCGATCGCGAGGAGCCCTTCATCGAGCAGGGCTTCGAAGGCGATTATGGCGACTATGACGAACACCACGACCGGCCGCAGATCCTCGCCAAGGGCGGCGACGACCTGATCGACGGCGGCGACGGCGGCGACAAGCTGATCGGCGACGGCATCGCCCGCCTGCCCTCGTCGCGGTTCGACGATCCGCACGGCGGCAAGGGCTACGAGGGCGAGCGCGGCGGGCCTCTCGACCGCTTCGTCCAGGGCCTGAGCGAGACCAAGGTGCGCCTGGAAGGCGGCGACGACACGATTATCGGCGACGACGGCAGCGAGCCGGTCGCCAACGTCGTGGTCTTCGACAACGGCGATTTCGTCGACACGGACGAAACGGGTGAGGTCGGCCCCCTGGGCGCGGAATCCGACGAGATCCAGGCCAATCTCGACCAGCTCGGCCACAACGTCTCGACCTTCACCGGTATCACGGCGAGCGAGATCGCGGCCGCGTTGGCGGGCCAGGACGCCCTGGTCATTCCCGAACAGGAGGTCTCCAACGTCGTCGATGCCCTGAGCGAAGAGGCACTGGACGTCATCCGCGCCTTCGTGCGCAGCGGCGGCAAGCTGATCTTCGCGGGCGACCACAGTGGCGGCGAAGGGGATGGCGTGGCCGGTGGGGCGGCCGCCCTGATGAACGCCCTGTTCGACTACGGCGTGACCGAGACCGGAGACGTAACCTTCCCCGGGAGCAACCTCACCGATGCCGGGGCGGCAAGCTCCTTGGGCTCGGGGCCGGATGAGCTGCCGCATTTCGGCGGCATGATGGGCCTGACGGACCTGCCTGCGGGCGCGATCAGCGTCTATGAGGACGAAGATGGCAACTCGACCGTCGCCATCATTCCCGAAGGTCAGGGTGAGGTCGTCTACTTCGGCTGGGACTGGTTCTCATCGGCCAATCCGGCGCCGGGCAGCGGCGATGAAAGCGGTCAGTGGTCCAAGCTGCTCGATACGGCCGTGCGCCCGGGCAGCGACGACACGATGATCGGCGACGGCATCCTGAACATTTCGGCCAAGCCCGAGCCCGGCAGCAAGCGCCTCGACGCCAAGGTCGCGGTCTTCGACAACGAGCTCTTTGTCGACACCGAGCCGAGTGGCCCCGGCGTGCGGCCGGAGTGGATCGAGTCAGACGAAGTCCAGGCGACGCTCGATGACCTAGGCCACAAGGTCACGACCTTCGAGGGATTCACGGCCGAGGCCATCGCCGAAGCGACCAAGGGCAAGGACGTCCTTCTGATACCAGACCTCGAGAACGGTGACCTGGGCGAGGCGCTCAGCGATGAGGCGCTGGAGGCGATCCGGGATTTCGTGCGAAGCGGCGGCAAAGTGGTCGTGCACGGGACCTTCGCAAACGACAACGACGCTTCTCTCCTGAATGCCATCCTCGGGTCGAGTCTCGAGCGTCACGAGGTCGGTGAGAGCTTCCGGACGCCCGGTGCCCTTGGCACGCCCTTCGAGAAAGGACCGAGCTCCCTTGCGGCTCTCGATAGCCGGGCCATTTCGAACCTGCCAACGGACGGCAGCGCCACGTCACTCTACGAGACGGAAGACGGCCTTTCGACGGTGGTCCGTTTCTCCCTGGGGCACGGCTCGATCACCTATATCGGCAACGATTGGTCGGACTTCTCGCCCGAGCCGGGCGGCCAGGAGGGTGACCAGAGCTGGATCGAGGTGCTCGACATCGCCGTGTCGCCGGACCCCGCCGGCATCTTCGGCGGCGGCGACAACATGGTCGGCGGACGCGGCGCCGACAACATGGCCGGCGACGGCCTGGTCAACATCGTCTACGACAAGGAGTCCTTCAGCGGGGAGCCGATTCGTGGGCTCCAGGCCGAGGGTCCCGAAAACGGCATCGTCAATGGCGGTGGCATCTCCGGCCTGGTCAAGGGCGGCGACGACATCATGCACGGCGACGCCGAGGGCGACAGCGGCGCCAAGTCGGTGGTGGTCTTCAACAACGGAACGCACGTCGACACGGACGGCGAGTCGCAGGAGCTCCAGGACACCCTGAAGGCGCTCGGCCACGAGGTCATGACCTTCACCGGCGTCACCGCCGCGGAGATCGAAGAGGCGCTGGAGGGCAAGGACGTCCTCGTGATCCCGGAGACCGAGGACGACTCGCTCGTCGACGTGCTGACCGAGGATGCCCTCGATGTGATCCGCGAGTTCGTCCGCGGCGGCGGCAAGATGATCGTCCATGGCGAGCCCGGCGACGCGAACGCGCTCCTCGCGGAGCTCTTCGGCTACGGCGGTCTCGGTGAGGTCTTCATCGGCGATTCGTCCGGCAGCACGGACACTGTCAGCAACCTGACAGGGGGCGGCAGGGTATTCGAGGGCGGTCCCGCGACCTTGCCCGACCACGGTCAGGTCAGCGGACTGACGGGCTTGCCGGGCAACGCGGTGCCGATCTACCAGGACGAGTCCGGGAACTCGACAGTCGCCTTGTTCGAGGAAGGCCTTGGCCACGCGGTCTTTATCGGTTGGGACTGGTTCAGCGCAGCACCGGCCCCTGGCGACCGGGACGGCGGCTGGGTCGAGGTTCTCAGGCGTGCCGTCGAGATGGACATGGGCGCGAGCCGCGACGTCATGCTCGGCGACGCCATCCTCGACGTCACGGCCTTCGGCGAATACGTCCAAAACAACTCTGCGCAGGTCGCTGGCGGCGAAGGCTATTTCAATGACAGCAAGACACTGCTCAAGGGCGGCGACGACACCATGTTCGGCGGCCAGGACGGCGACGTCATGGTCGGCGACGGGATTCTCGACGGCAGCGACGAGGGCAAGTTCCTCGGCCGTGAGCTGGACAGCTCGACGGTCCACGAGATCTGGTTCGACGAGGAGCTACTGTTCAGCGATCTGACCGGCAAGCACTACGACGATTACAGGCCGCGCCGGGACTTCGGCCACGAGACCAAGATGCGCGGCGGCGACGACGTCATGTTCGGCGGCTTCGGCGACGACCTGATTCGCGGTGACGGCCTCTGGGAGCTCGCCGAGGGCGGCCCCAACGGGTTCGCCACGAGCGACCTCCCCTATCCCGGCGGTCCCTACGGCGAGGGCGAGCTGGGCCCCCGCTACAGCTTCCGGGAAGCCGAGAACGCCAAGGGCGGCCACGACATCATCTTTGGCGGTGCGGGGCACGACTCCGCCTGGGGCGAGGGCGGCCACGACTTCATTACCGGTGACGGTCTGGTCTCCGGCATCTCGGAGACCTTCGGCGGCTTGCTCGAGGGCTTCGATCTCGGCGGTCTGCTGGACGGCTTCGACCTCGGCGGCTTCGGCCTCATCGGGCTCGGCGGCGACGCCATCGCCACGGCGGACAACGGCGACGACGACCTGCTGGGCGCGCTGACCGATATCGCGACCATCCTGAACGGATTCGAGAACCTGCCCAGCACGGGCGGCTTCCTCAACGGCGGCAACGACTACCTCTCCGGCGGCGACGACGACCGCGGGTTCGACGACCGCGACCTGCGTTCCGCATCCTCGGTCGATAGCGGCCACGGCCACCACGACAACCCGCCCTTCTGGAACAGCCTGCTTGGCCTCGACGACGTGATCCTCGGCGACGGCCTCGCCGGCCTGACCGGCTCGCTGGTGCCGCTGCTCGAGCTGCCCATCGACACCGGCGAGGGCGGCACGATCACCATCGCCGAGATCCTCGGCATCGACACCTCGACGCTGGACGAGGGCGAGCCGCTCCAGAAGTTCACTTCCGAGGGCGGCGACGACACCATCGAAGGCAACTCCGGCGACGACCTGCTGGCCGGCGACGCCATCGTCTACCTCAACGTCGGCGTCCCGGACGTCGAGCCTTCTCCGCTGCCCATCCAGACTCTGCTGGAAGAGGGCCAGTTCGGCGCCTTCATCCAGGGCGGCGACGACACCATGTGGGGCGACGACGCCAAGGACCACCACGGCGACCACAAGCAGATGGTCGCGAGCAGCGACTGGGACGACCACGAGGTCGGCTACGACGACTTCATGTTCGGCGACCTGCTGGTCGGTATCGATCTCGGCGGCCTGCTGAGCAAGGGCCTCGGCGACGAAGGCGGCATCGGCACGGCCAATGACACCGCGTCTCCTTTCGAGATCTTCGGCGGGGGCGACACCATGGCCGGCGGCCGCGGCGAGGACGTCATCTACGGCGACGGCATCCTCTTCGCCACCGGCTTCGAAGAGCTCCTGGAGGACGACGACGAAGAAGAGCCCCTGTTCGCCTCCACGGGCGGCGCCTTGTCGCTGTTTTCGACCCTGGACGATTTCGAGATCTCCGCGTCGTCTTTCACGCAGTTCTCGGTGAGGGGCGGCAGCGACCTGATCTTCGGCGACCAGGCCAAGAAGCCCGGCAAGCACGACCATCACGACCACTACGACGACAAGAAGACCACGTCGGACAGCGAATGGTTTGATGGGGACTTCGACGACCAGATCATCGGCGACGGTATTCTGGTCTTCGGCGGTGTTCAGATCGTCTTCAGCGGCCACGACGAGATCTATGGCGGCTACGGCAATGACGTCATCGTCGGCGACGGCGTCCTCACCGACGAGTCGACGATTGCAGATATCTTCGCCGGCCACGACACGATCGATGGCGGCGCGGGCGACGACCTGATCTACGGCGACGCCCTGGTCGACGACAGCTTTGACGATTCCGACCTCGAGATCGACGACGCGGCCTCCTTCGCTGTCGGTCGAGTCCAGGGCGACGGCCTGCTCGAGGGCACCAGGACGACCGTCCGTGGCGGCGAAGATACCCTGCAGGGCGGCAAGGGCGACGACACCGTCTACGGCGAGGGCGGCGGCGACACGGTCGACGGCGGCGGCGATATCGACATCGTCTTCGGCGGCGTCGGCAGCGACCTCGGCATCTGGGGCGATCCCTTCGCCGAGGAAGGGCCGAGTACTGGCGGCATCGCCCTGCCCGACAAGGGCCTGGACAACGTCGATGCCGTGGTCGGGCAGAAGGACTACTACGACGGCAACTTCGGCAACTTCGACGGCACGACCTTCACCGTCGACCGGACCCCAGGCGGGGACGATCCGACCAAGCCGATCACCGGCGGTTCCGCCGAGTCCGAGATCGACTTCGACACCCTGCTCTTCGCCCTCAGCGAGGCGCAGCTCGCCAACGGTGAGCTGCTGGCCGAGCTGCTGGAGTACCAGACACAGCTCGGAACCTTCGGCGGCGATGCCGAGGAGTACGAGTTCGACGCCATACCGCTGGTCGCGGTCGAGTGGGAGGACGTCGAGTTCTCGCTCTTCTGGTGTCCCGACCACGTTGCCGAGACCCTGCTCGCCAATCTCGGCGATTCGGTGGTCGGCGATAGCGCCGACAACATGATCGTCGGCACGGACGGCAACGACGGCCTGGCCGGCGACAACGCGCCCGCGGCGTTCCTGTCCGACGACATCATCCTCGGCTTGGATGGCCTCGACAGGCTGTTCGGCGACACGACCGCGAAGCTGATCGGCGGTTTCGGCGAGCTGGGGGATGTCTTCGGCGGCGACGACAAGCTGATCGGCGGCGGCGATGGCGACACGCTCGTCGGCGACTCCGGCGGCTTCGGCAACAGCGAGATCAGAGGCACAGCGGATGGCGACGCCTTCGGCGGCGACGACAAGCTGTTCGGCGACTACTTCAAGGTCGAAACCTCTGAAGGCGGCGAACAAGGCGTCGATCTCCTCTACGGCGATGCCACCGGTTTCATCACTACCATGGAGGGCGGACGGGCCGAGGGCGGCGACGACCTGCTGGTCGGCGGCGGAGAGGGTGACACCCTCATCGGCGACGCCGGCCAGGGCATCTCGGGCAGTGGCGCCCGCGGCGGCGACGACAAGATCTATGGCGACTTCAAGCTCGGCATCGCCGACGGCGGCAACGATGTCCTGATCGGCGATACGGGCGACATGAGCCAAGGCGGGGAGGCCCTGGGCGATGGTGCCATCGGCGGCGACGACCTGCTCGTCGGCGGCGGCGGCAACGATTCGATCGCGGGCGACACCGGCCGTTTGATCGTTGACGCCACTGGCGGCAACGACACGGCCATCGGCGACTGGGATCTCAATTCGGAACACGACGAGCCCTGGTCCGTCAGCGCCGTCGGCGGCAACGACTTCATCTATGGCGACGCCCGCTTCGGTATCGCGCAGGATCCAAGCACCAACGGGGGGCCGTCCGTCGGCGGCGACGACGATCTGATCGGCGACAGCCGCATCCAGGTCACGCTCGGCGACCATGGCTGGACAAGCCTGCCGTCGATACCGGCGGCCGGCGACGATCGCATCTTCGGCGATTCCGGAACGAACCTCGGCAACAGCACGTCTCCCGTCGGGACGGTCTCCGGCGGTGCTGACAATCTCTATGGCGACAACCTCGTCGACATCACGCTCGGCGGTAGTGACGGCTATGGTTACAACGAGCTGTCGCTCGGCTCCCTGGACACGCTCCTGGCTTCCGGCAACGACACCATGGCCGGCGATGCGGCATTCAACTTCGACGGTATCGTGAACATCAACACCGACCCGGCCTCGACCCTCTTCGCCGAAGGCGGTGAGGACTTCTTGGTCGGCGATGGCGTGCTCAAGCTGACCGGTGCCTTCGGCGAGGATGTCGGCCACTTCTATGGCTACGGACGCCTGCTCGACACGAGGAACGTCCCGGACGGCGGCAAGGACGTCATGTCGGGCGATGCTCTCGGCCGCATGAACTTGGGCAAGGGTGCCGACGACGTCCTCTACGGTGACTTCCACATCGAGCTAGAGGATCTCGGTGAGCATCTCGAATACGAAATGAAGGATCACATCCGGGATCTGCTCCAAGACATCGGCGTCGATCCGACCTTCTACGGCAAGAACCCCTATCCGTCTCTCGACGAGCTGCTGGGCAAGTTGCTTGACCATCTCGGCGACGACGACCTTATGTTCGGTGACGCCCAGTTCGACATGACCATGAGCCAGGGCGGCAACGACGTCCTGCACGGCCAGGGCGGCAACGACACCATGTTCGGCGACGCCGGCGACGATATGCTCGGCAGCGATGGCGGCTCGGACAGCCTGTTCGGCGGCGGCGGCGACGACTACGTGGTCGGCGATGCCGGCGGCACCTTCGCCAAGAGCGCCGGCGAGGGCGCGCCCGGCAGCGACCTCCTGGACGGCGGCAAGGGCGACGACACCTTGATCGGCGACGCGGGCGACAGCATCGAGGACGGCGCGGTCGGCGGCAGCGATGAGATTTACGGCGGCTACGGCGACGATGACATCTACGGCGATACCGCGGGTGTGATCCGCGATATCGGCTCGGGCGGCGGCAACGACGCTCTCTTCGGCGGGCACGACAACGACTTTGTGGTCGGCGACGCGGCCTCTATTGGCCTCGGGATGGCCGCCGGCAATGACTTCATCGACGGCGGCAAGGGCGACGACACGCTGATTGGCGATGTCCGCGATAGTGCCGGGTCAGGCTCGTCGCTAGGTGACGATTCCATTGTCGGTGGCGACGGCGACGATCGGATCTACGGCGACGTCAACGGCGTCGGCGCGCGCGGTGACGAAGAAGAGGCGCTCAGCTACAGCAAGACCGGCGACGACACGATGGACGGCGGTGCCGGGTCCGACTCCGTCTTCGGCGGCAGCGGCAGCGACCTCGGTATCTGGCGCGGGGCCGACCACGGCGACGGCGGCACCACCGACCTCTACGACGGCGGCGGCGAGAATGCCGGCTTCGACACGGCCAAGGACAGCGGCGACGACGACATGGACACGCTGCGCCTGATCCTGACGTCGGAGCAGTTCGACGATGAGCGGGTCTGGGATGAGATCCTCAGGTACCAGCAGTTCATCAACGATGGCGATGATAACCTGGCCTTTGATTTCAGGGACCTGGACGGCGACTCGGATACCATCGACCTGACGGCGATCGAATGGGAGAAGATCGAGGTCACCCTCGAAGGCTGCGAGCACGTTCTCTCGATCGACCCGAGCAATACGACCCTGTTCGACACCGGAGGCTCCGACTTCTTCCTCGGCACGGCCGGCGACGACTTCTTCAACGGTCGCGACGATGCCGACTCCCTGGTCGGCGATCCGGTCGGCGGTGCCCTGGGCAACGACGTCCTGGTCGGCGACGAGTTCAACGACACCATCCTCGGCGACGCCAATGCCGATCTCGATGGCACGAATGGGGCCAATGGCGGCAGGGGCGGCGACGACAAGCTGTTCGGCGGCGAGGGCTCCGACACCATCGTCGGCGACACTGGTGTCGGTATCATGCTGGGTGGCGGTTGCCTGGATACCGAGATCCCGCTCGAGACGGCGCTTGTCGAGGGTGCCGACGGCACCAATCTGGTCAACATGGCGCTCGGCGGCGACGACCTGATCAACGGCGGGCCCAATAGCGACCGCGATACCGACTCTGACGGCGTCAACTACCTCTATGGCGACGCCTATGGCGACGTGAAGCTGGCCAGTGTCGGTGGTAACGACTCGATTGAGGGCGGCCAGGGCATCGACCTGATCTACGGCGATGCCGGCCACAACATCGGACAGTCCGAAGAGTCCGGCGAGACCGGCGAAGGCTCGATCGACGTGTTCTTCACGCCTTCCAACGACGAGGAGATCGAGTTCTTCGCCCGCGGCGGCAACGACAGGATCGCCGGCGACGGCAACAACGACACCATCTCCGGCGATGCCGGCGGCGACATCATCGGTACGATCGAGCGGGCCGAGGGCGGCGACGACTTCATCGTCGGCGACCAGCTCGAGATCGAAGAAGGCCCCGCCAACGGCGACCAGCCGGTCGGCGATCTCATTCCGGGCGACGGCGACGACCTGATCTCCGGCGATGCCGGCAACAGCTTGGTCGGTCCCGATGCAGCGGGCGGTGACGATGTCATCTACGGCGACAGCTACCTTCTCTACGAGCGCGGCGTCAGCATCGGAACGCCCGTTCAGGGCGGCGGTGCCGACTCGATCAGTGGCGATGCCGGCGGCAATCTGTTCGACGGCGCCCGCGGCGGCGATGACCTGATCTTCGGACAGGGCGGCGGCGATGTAATCGCCGGCGATGCCCTCAACGACTTCTTCGGTGGAGGCACGGTCGGCGGCGACGACATCATCTCCGGCGGCAGCCTGTCGTCCGGCCAGGTGACGCCCACCGCGGACTTTCACGACGACGTCCTTTCAGGCGATGCCAACAACTTGATGTTCGAAGGGACGATCGGCGGTGACGATATCGTGGCCGGCGACGACCTCGAGCTCTTCGACGGCTACGGCAGGCCGGTCGTCAGGAGTTCTGACGATAGTGGCGCGGCCGGCGACGACTTGATCTATGGCGATGCCCGCACCTTCATCGAGGGCGGCCGGGGCGGCAATGACTGGCTGGTCGGCGATAACCTGGCGATCATCGGCTTCGTCGCCAGCTACGGCGATGCGATCTATGCCGGTGCCAACGGCGGCGACGGCTACGGCGATATCGTCCGCTTCAGGCCTCCGCGTTTCGAGTCGGCTGGAGAAGACACGATCGTCGGCGACAGTGGCGACCTGTTTGATGGTGCCATCGGTGGTGATGACGTCATCTTCGGCGACAACTACACCCTTTTCGTCGACGGTGCGGCGGTTGGCTATGGCGACGGCGAGCTGCCGGGCCGCTTCGAAGACAGGTTCGGCGAAGCCGACAAACTCTTCGGCGACGCCGAGGGGGAGATCGGCCCCGGCAGTCACGGCGGCAACGACCTGATCTACGGTCAGGGCGGTGGCGACTTGATCGTCGGCGACGCGGGTTCCTTCATCTCCGGCACGGACGAGGGCGTTGGCGACCCGGTGCCGACCAGCGGCGGTGACGATACGCTCTACGGTGGTGGCGATGAGGACACGATCTTCGGCGACACTGCTGATTTCTTAGCCGATGCCACCGGCGGCAATGACACGCTCTTCGGCGGCGACGACGACGACACCCTGGTGGGCGACGCTAGCGAATCCTTCGATGCGCGCAATGGCAACGACTGGCTGTTCGGCGGCGACGGCAACGACGTCATGGTCGGCGATGCGCTGCGGAACAGTTTCCTGCTTGTCAAGGGGCTCGTGCCCGACAGCTCGATCTTCGGCGACGACGACTTGAAGGGCGGTTACGGCAACGATGTCCTGGTCGGCGACCTTGGTTCGGCATCGATCGGCTCGACCAATATCGGCATGCCGCCGGAAGTCCTGGACGACAATGTGCAGTCGCTCATCGGCCAGGTCGGCGGCAACGACCTCCTCGAAGGCGATGAGGATGACGATATCCTCATCGGCGACAGTACCGGGGACATCCGGGATTTCGTTCCGGTCGATGACACCAGCTCGACCGAGCGCGATGGTGCCGGCGGCAACGACACGCTAGTCGGTGGCACGGGCAACGATCGTCTGATCGGCGATGCCAGGAATGACATCGAGATCAACGCTGAGGGTGGGGACGACTCGCTGTTCGGCGACGAGGGCGACGACATCCTTATCGGCGACGCTGACCGAGATGTCGGCGATGTCGCGGACCGGCTCATCGCCGACGGCCCCGACAGAGCCCGCGGCGGCAACGACAGTCTGTTCGGCGGCTCCGGCTACGACATCCTGATCGGCGACGCCGGCGACGAGCTCGACGAGGGCGCGACCGGCGGCAATGACCTGCTCGAGGGCGGCAGCGGCGGCGACAGCCTGGCCGGCGACGCCGGCAACAACCTCGAGGGCGCCTTCGCGGAGAACTTCGAGGACGGCGAAGAAGGGGACGATACTCTCATTGGACGCACCACGGGTGGCGACGACACCCTGAAGGGCGGCGAGGGCGACGACTTCCTCAGCGGCGACGCGGGCAACTCGTTCCAGGGCGGCTCCGACGGCGGCAACGACACGCTGTTCGGAGGCGACGGCGACGACAGCCTGTTCGGCGACGTCGGTGGGATTGCCTTGGACGACGAGGCTGACAGCGCGCCAGGGCTCTTGGAGGCCGACTCGACCGGCGGCGATGACACGCTGTTGGGCGGTGCGGGCGAAGATCTGCTGGTCGGCGATGCGGCATCCACCATCGAAGCGGGTGCCACGGCCGGCGATGATCTGCTCTTCGGCGGCGACGGCAGCGACATCCTCATCGGCGACGCGCAAGACGATGTCTTCGGTGAGGCCGGAGACGACACCCTCACCGGCGACGGTGGCGAGGACATCTTCGTCGTCAATGCCGCCAACAACGGTGCCGACATCATCACCGACTTCGACCCGACGGGAGACGAGGACGTCCTGCGGATCACCCACGTTATCGACTTCGGCGCTGGCGACACGACGGCGGCGGCGCTCGACGCGGCGGGCGTCACCGTTGCCGACAACGGCACGGACGTGACGGTGACCTTCGGTGGCACCGGCGGCTCGGTGGTCGTCCAAGGCATCGGTGACGGGACGATCACCTCCGTGGTCGACCTGCAAGGGGCGATCGACCTCGAGATCCAAGCCTAGGCTGATCACCGTCAGGCAAAGACAGGGGCGCGGTTTCGGCCGCGCCCCTTTCTCTTGCCCGGACCCGGCAGTGGTCCGCTGGCCGGGTAGCTTTGGACATAACTAACGAACCGCCCCCTCAACCGGCACCGGCTAAGCTCAGCCTACGGCTTCGGTAAGCCTCCACAGCCCTCTACCCCGTCGGGGGAGAGGGACAAGCAGGCTTGGCGAGGCACAGCCGAGCCTAGCCGGAGCTGGGTGAGGGGAGCGTTTCGTTTCCCTCCAAGCTGCGGGCCTGCCATGCCGCCCACTGCATTATCGTCTACCCGGCTTGGAGCGGCTGCTCCCCCGCCTCGGGCCAGAGCAGCCCGGCGAACCAGCCGGCCTCGATCATCGCCCGTACGGCGTCGATCTCGCCGTCGAAGGGCCGGTCGGTCGGGCGGCTCGGAACCTCTTCGCGGATCCGCTCCCGGGCCTGGCGCAGGACGGGGCTGCTCTCCAGGGGCTTGCGGAAGTCGAGGCCCTCGGTGGCGGCGAGCAGCTCGATCGCCAGGATGCCGGCGACGTTGTCGGCGATGGCGCCGAGCCGGCGGGCGCCGAAGGTCGCCATGGAGACGTGGTCCTCCTGGTTGGCCGAGGTCGGCAGGCTGTCGACGCTGGCCGGGTGGGCGAGGGACTTGTTTTCGCTGGCCAGGGCGGCGGCGGTGACGTGGGCGACCATGAAGCCGGAGTTGAGGCCCGGCTCCTCGGCGAGGAAGGGCGGCAGGCTGGACAGCGCCGCGTCGGTCAGCAGCGCCAGGCGCCGCTCGGAGATCGCGCCGATCTCGGCCAGGGCCGTCGCCGACATGTCGGCGGCCAGGGCCACCGGCTCGGCGTGGAAGTTGCCGCCCGAGATCACCTCGCCCGTGTCCGGGAAGACCAGGGGATTGTCGGAGACCGCGTTGGCCTCGCGCAGGGCCATGGCGGTGGCGGTCCGCAGCACGTCGAGCGCGGCGCCCATGACCTGCGGCTGGCAGCGCAGGGAGTAGGGGTCCTGCACCCGGTCGCAGTCCAGGTGCGAAGCGCGGATCTCGCTGCCCTCGAGCAGCCGGCGCAGCTCGGCGGCGACGCGTTCCTGCCCCGGCTGGCCGCGCAGCTCATGCAGGCGGGCATCGAAGGGCGCGTCGCTGCCCAAGGCGGCGTCGACGCTCAGCGCGCCGGCGGCCAGGCCCGCGGCGAAGAGGTTCTGCGCCCGGAACAGGGCGTCGAGCAGCAGGGCGGTCGAGACCTGGGTGCCGTTGATCAGCGCCAGGCCCTCCTTGGCGGCGAGCTGCAGCGGTTCCAGGCCGATCCGCGACAAGACCTCGGCGGCCGGCAGCCGCGCGCCGGCCAGCAGCACCTCGCCGGCGCCGATCAGCGGCGCGGCCAGGTGCGCCAGCGGCGCCAGGTCGCCGGAGGCGCCGACCGAGCCCTGGGCCGGCACGACCGGCAGGGCATCGGCCGCCAGCAGGGCCATCAGGGCCTCCAGGGTGACGCGGCGCAGGCCCGAGTGGCCGCGCGCCAGGGCGTTGATCTTCAGCAGCAGGGTCAGCCGCACGACCCGCGCCGGCAGCGCCGGGCCGGTGCCGGCGCAGTGCGACAGCAGCAGGCGGTGCTGCAGCTCGCCGACCTGCGCCGTGTCGATCCGCGTCTTGGCCAGGCGGCCGAAGCCGGTGTTGACGCCGTAGACCGTGCGGTCGTCGCGTAGGACGGCGGCGACCGCCTCGGCGGCGGCCTCGATGGCCGTCCAGGCCTCGGGCGCCAGGGCGACGGCGCCGGGCCCCTGCCAGAAGGCCTGCAGGGTGGCGAGGTCCAGGCTGCCGGGTTGGAGCTGGACGGGGGCGGGCGCGGCCATCGGCGGGCTCCTCTCGTAGGCCGGACCGGCAAAGGGTCGGACCGGCAAAGGGTCGGACGGGCAAAGGGTCAAGCGGGTAGGGTCGAAAAGGTCCGCCGCTCTTTAGCACCCGTCGCGGGGAGGGCGAAAGCGCAGCGGGCGGCCCCTTACGGCTGCCAAGTCTCGCCGGCCTCGCGCCACCAGGCTTGCCAGGCCGCGACATCGACGCCCAGCCGCTGGCCGGTCAGGGCGTTGAGGGCGCCGAGGGCGTCGCCGCGCAGCCAGGCCGGCTCCTCCGTCCGGCCTAGCCGATCCATGATCGCCTGCAGCGTTGCCCGGTCGCGCTGGCCGATCAGCGCCACCGCGGCCAGGGCCGCCGGGGCCGCGCCGAAGGTCTTCTGGCTCGGGTTGTCCGGCAGGTGCCAGGGCGCCGAGAGGAGTTCGCTCGGCACGGGGCCGTCGCCGGCCAGCGCCATGCCCCAGAGCAGGATCCAGCGGCCGAGGTCGGCGGCCGGCTGCTCGACGGCGCCGCCGATCAGGGACAGCGTCCGGTCGGGCAAGGGCCGGGAGAGCCGCTGGGCGAAGAAGCCCGCCGGCGGCTCCGCAAGGGCCAACCGGAAGACCAGGTCGCGCAGGACGCGGCCGTGGCGCGCGTAGCTCTCCGGCGCGTCGAGCAGCGCATCGAGCCGTGCGCCCGCTTCGGACCAGTCGGCGAAGGGCAGGGGCTGCGGGCTTCGGCGCGGCAGGTCCGGCAGGCCGGTCAGCGCCGCCGTCGGTTCCTGCGGCTGCTGGGTCCAGAGCAGGCCGCGTCCGTCGGCGCCGGCACCGGTGACGAAGACCGCGCCGGCGAGGGTGGCGACGCCGCTCGGGCGGCCGCCCGGCAAGCGGGCGAGGACCTGCCAGTCGTCACCCGCCGCGCTGCGCCAGAGCCGGGCTTCGCTGCCTTCTTCGCCGCCCTCGGCGACCCAGAGCGCGTCGGCGCCGGCGCCGAGGACCGGCCGCTGCCAGGGCCCGAGGTCGCCGGCCAGTTTCTTGGCTGTCAGGCCGTCGTGCGTCCAGAGCGCCCAGCGCTCGCCGTCGCGCAGCAGGAAAGCGGCGCGGTCGCGCCAAGCTATCAGGCCGCGCGGCCGGGCACCCTCCGGCATGCCCGGCGCGAAGCCCATGGTGCCGCTCTGCGGCACGAACTGGAGGAGCAGCCGGCTGTCGCGGGTGACCAGCTCGCCGAACAGGGCCAGGTCGGTCGCGGCCAGGCGGACAATGCGGCTGACCCGGCCCTCGGGCGTCGGGTGCTCGTAGGCCGGCTGCCAGCTCAGGCCGCGGTCGACGCTGACCTGCAGTCCGGCGCGCCAGGCCGAGGTGGCGGCGATCAGGTTGCCGCGGCTCTCGGCCATGGCGTGGGTGTGGAAGCCGAGCGCGCTCGCGATGGTCAGCAGGCGCCAGTGCTCGCCGTCGGTGACCATGGCCTCGCCCCAACCGAGGCTCCAGCGCGAGTCCTCCAGGGGCCAGTAGAGCAGGCCGCCGGCGACCAGCGGCCGGCCGGCGTCCTGGCTGAAGAGCTTGCGCTCGTAGCGCAGCTCGCCGCTCCAGGGATCGTAGCTGTAGAGGTCGGCGGAGTTGTGGTTGCGGCCCTTGACCGCGTTGGCGAACCAGAGGCGGTTGCGGTAGGCGATCGGCTCGGCATTGACCGGCCACTGTCCGATGCCCGTGACGCTGTCCAGCGCCGGCGGCTCCTGCGCCGACGCCGCGGCAGCGCCGATCAGCAGGCCGAGCGGGATCAGCAGTGCCCGGCTGACGCGCCGCAGCCGGTGACTCAAGGCCGTCTCAAGGTGTGGACGTAGGACAGGATGTCCTCCAGGTCCTGCAAGGTCACCGCCCGGTCGAGGCCGATGCCGATGTGCGGCCGCCGGCTGGTGACGCTCAGCAGCTTTTCGTCGTAGACCCGGGGCTTCTCCTGCATGATCCAGAACGAGGGTGTGGAGTTGATGCCGCCGTAGGGGTTGTGGCTGCCGATGACGTGGCAGCGCGCGCAGGTCTCGATGGCCTTGCGCTCGCCCTCGGCCGGGTCGCCCTCCGCCCAGGCCGGCCCCTGCGCGGCCAGGCCCGCCAGCAGCGCCGTGCCGAGCAGCCGCCAGGGCGTCGCGGCCGTCACGCCGGCAGGCGCCGCTCCTCGCGCGGCGTCCGATGGAAGAACTCGCGGTAGCACTTGGAGAAGTGCGAGGCGGAGACGAAGCCGCAGGCCAGGGCCACGTCGAGCACCGACATGGCCGTCTGGTTCAGCAGCGCCCGGGCCCGGTAGAGCCGCAGCTCGAGATAGTAGCGGGTCGGCGTGCGGCCGAGGTACTTGCGGAACAGCCGCTCGAGCTGCCGCGTCGAAAGCTCGGCGCGCCGGGCCAGCTCGCTGCGCGGCCAGGGCTCCTCGAGGTTCTCCTCCATCATACCGATGACCTTGAGCAGCTTGGGATGGCTGATGCCGAGGCGGCTGCGCAGCGCCATGCGCTGCTGGTCGTGGCTGTCGCGGATCCGCTCGTGGAAGAACTGCTCGGCCACCTGGATAGCGAGCTCCCGGCCGTGCTCCAGGACGATCAGCGAGAGCATCAGGTCGAGCGCGGCCGTGCCGCCGGAGCAGGTGAAGCGGGTGCGGTCGATCTCGAACAGCTCGGCCGAAACCTCCAGGTCGGGGAAGGCTTCCTGGAAGCCGGCGAGGTTCTCCCAATGCACCGTGCAGCGATAGCCGTCGAGCAGGCCGCTGCGCGCCAGCAGGTAGCTGCCCGTCGAGAGCGCGCCGATCCGGCAGCCCTGCCGCGCCAGGCGCCGCAGCCAGCCGAAGACCGCCCGGTCTTCGTAGAGATGGGTGTCGATGCCGCCGACGATGATGACGTTGGCCAGGCGCTCGACCTCGGCGACTCCGGCCTGGGCGACGACCTCGATCCCGGCCGAGGAGCAGACCTGTTGGCCGTCGCTGGAGATCACCTTCCAGTCGTAGAGCTCCTGTCCGGAGAGCCGGTTGGCCGCCCGCAGCGGGTCCAGGGCCGAGGTGAAGGAGAGCATCGAGAAGCCCGGAATCAGGAAGAATCCGTAGAGCTCCGGGCCTGTCTTCTCGGCCTTTTGCGCCATGTCGCTGGCATCCCGACGCGGTCGACTCCCCTCGGAAAGCCTGCCGCCGGGTGGCATGGCGGTCAAGAACTTGTCGTATTTGTTACACTGAAATTTGCGTTCACCGGGCCTCTCGGGGCCGCTTGGGTTAAGCTGCTTTACCTCGTCTGCATCGGGAGGCCGGGGACTTGTCGGATCAGCCCTTCTGGCGCCGTAAGAGCCTGGCGGAGATGACTCCCGCGGAGTGGGAGTCGCTCTGCGACGGCTGCGGCAAGTGCTGCCTGGTCAAGCTGGAGGACGCCGACAGCGGCGCGATCCACCACACCGACGTCTCCTGTCACCTGCTCGACCTGGGTAGCTGCCGCTGCGGCGACTACACCCGGCGCAAGGAGATCGTCGAGGACTGCGTCGTGCTGACGCCGGAGACCGTCGGCGATCTCTCCTGGATGCCCTCGACCTGCGCCTACCGGCTGCTCGCCGAGGGCAAGGACCTGGCCTGGTGGCACCCGCTGGTCTCCGGCGATCCGGAGAGCGTGCATCGCGCCGGCATCTCCGTGCGCGGCCGCGCGGTGACGGAGGCCCGCGTCCCCGACGCCGAGCTGGAGGACCACATCGTCACCTGGCCGGCTTGAGAGTCGGGCCGGCAGCCCGAGCCGCCGTACGAGCCGCCCGACGACCTTGCCGCCCGCGCCGGGCTCTGGCAGGCTCCGCCCCGGAAAACCGGGCTTTTCGGGGAGCGAGGCGCTTGCGGGAGGAGCGGAGCAAAGCGATCGATGTGCCGGCGATGGTGCCGCTCCTGGAGCTGGCCAATCGGATCGGCCATGTCTACGGCAGCGAGGAGGTCGCGCTGCTGTTCTATAGCCTGGTGCGCCGCGAGCGGCCGCTGAACATCGTCGAGCTGGGCACGGGCCTCGGCGCCACGGCCTTCTGGATGGGCCAGGCGGTCAAGGAGAACGGCGAGGGCCAGGTCTGGACCCTCGACGACGGCAGCCACTGGCAGAGCCGGGAGCAGTTCCAGGTCGCCATCGGGCCGCTGCTCGAGGTGCCGCCCTTCGACGCCTTCGATCCCGAGGACCTGACCTATCCGGCCTTCGTGCAGGGCTCGATCGAGCTGCTGGGACTCGGCCGGCAGGTGCGCTTCCTGCAGCAGCCGATCGACGTCACCAAGGAGGCCGACTTCACGCCCGAGCGCTTCGGCTTTCTGCAGCAGCCGATCGACTTCCTGTTCCTCGACATCGCCCGCAAGCCGGACGACATCCTGGACAGCCTGACGCTCTTCCTGCCGCACATGGCGGAGTGCGGGTCGATCATGATCGACTCCGCCTCGACCAGCCTGACCAGCTATCTCTTCCTCGAGAAGCTGGTCGACCAGCTCAACCACGCCAAGGTGCCGCGCCGCTTCCTGGCGACGGCCTCGCCCGAGCGCCGGGAGACTCTGACCGCGCTGGTCGCGCAGCGCCGCTTCACCTTGATGCACCTGATCGAGAAGGTGCAGCGGGCCCAGAACTCCACCGCCTGGCTGCGGATCGAGCCGGTCGACTACGTGCCGCATCCGCAGACCCTGATGAAGTGGGTCTAGCGGCCGGCGTGGCCCGGGACAGCCTCGATCGCGACGCGCTCGAAGCGGCCCTGGCGGCGCAGGGCCTGATCCTGCGCGGCGGCTTCCATCCCGAGCCGGCGGACGAGCTGCCGGCCTTGCCGGACGGCCAGGCGGCGGCGAGCCTGATCCTGATCGGCAATGCCGGGCCGGCCCTTTGGCAACACTTCGCCGCCGCGCCGGAGCATGGTGACGGCGCGGGCGATCCGATGAACCGCTGGACCGCGCGCGTGGTGGGCGCCCTGGCCGAGGCGCTCGGCGCGCTGGCGCTCTATCCCTTCGGCGGCCCGCCCTACTGGCCCTTCATCGCCTGGGCCAAGCGCTGCGAGCCGGTCGCCGAGTCGCCGCTCGGCCTGCTGATCCACCCGGACTACGGCCTCTGGCACGCCTATCGCGCGGCCCTGCTGCTGCCGCGGCGCCTCGGCCTGCCGGCGCGGGAGACGCGGCCCCTGCCTTGCGAGTCCTGCGCGCAGAGGCCTTGCCTGGGCGCCTGTCCGGTCGGCGCCTTCACCGCGCCGGGCTACGACGTCGGCGCCTGTGCCGGCCACCTGCAGGCGCCCGAGGGTGCCGACTGCATGGCCATCGCCTGCCGGGCCCGGCGTGCCTGCCCGGCCGGGGCGGCCTACGTCTACGAGCCGGCGCAGGCCGCCTTCCACATGGCGGCCTTCCTGGACAACCGCATCAGAGGGGTGAGCCCATGAGCGCGAAAGTGATCCTGGTCGACCATCCCATCGGTCAGCGCGACGACCGCGCCTCGCGGATGATCGCCGAGCGCGGCTTCGCCGTCGAATGGCGCAACCCCGGCCGCGGCGAGGCGCTGCCGGAGCCGGGCCCGGAGATCGCGGCGGTGGTGGTCTACGGCGGCGCGGAGAACCTGAGCGAGATCCACGAGCGCTGCTACCTGCACGAGGAGATGGACTGGATGGGCCGCTGCGTCGCCGACGGCGTCCCGCTGCTCGGGATCTGCCTGGGCGCGCAGCTCCTGGCGCGGGCCCTGGGCGCCGAGGTGCGCAAGCATCCCGAGGGCCTGCACGAGATCGGCTATTACCCGATCGAGCCGACGCCCGAGGGCGCCGACTTCCTGCCGGCGCCGATGCACGTCTACCACTGGCACCAGGAGGGCTTCGGCATCCCCGAGGGCGCCGTGCACCTGGCCAGGGGCACGACCTTCGAGAACCAGGCCTTCCGCTACGGCGATCGGGCCTACGGGCTGCAGTTTCACCCCGAGGTCTCGCCGGCGGTCTTTCAGCGCTGGATTACCGAGGCCGGGCACATGCTGGCCTCGCCGGGCGCCCATCCCGAAGAGCGCCAGCGGCAAGACGGCGAGCGCTACGACCCGCCGATGCGCGACTGGTTCGAGGCCTTCCTGGACCGCTGGCTGGGCACCGCGCCGCGCTAAAGGACTCCCTACTTGCGAGGAACCGGCAGCGGTCCGCTCGTCCGCTAGCGCTCTGGCAATTGCCGCCCGTCGCGGCCGCCTTCGACATCGAAACGAACCGCCCCCTCACCCAGCTCCGGCTAGGTTCGGCTGCGCCTCACCAAGCCTGCGCATCCCTCTCCCCCGACGGGGGAGAGGGCCGTGGAGGCTTAGCGAAGCCGAAGGCTGAGCTTAGCCGGAGCTGGGTGAGGGGGCGGTTCGTTTCCCTTGGACAGCGGGCCGGCGATGCCACCTAGTCGGGCGCCGCGCTAGCCGTCAGCTCGTGGCCTTGCCCAGGTCGGCCACGATGTCGTCGGCCTGCTGCCAGACCGGTTTCCACTGCTCGTTGGCCAGCTTGGACGACAGCTCCATCAGCCGGTTGGCCTCATCCGCGTAGTTCTCGGCGGCTTGCCGAGCCCAGTCCTGCTGCAGGGTGACCGCGTCCTCCCAGGTCTCGCAACGTGCCAGCGACGCGCTCAACTCGGCGTCGAGCTTGAAGCGCTTGGCCATGAAGTCGGCGACCTCGCTGTTCATCGAGGCCCAGCCCTGGAAGCTTGCCTGGCAGGCCCGGGCGAAGACGTCCATGGCCTTGGCATTGGCCGCCATCACCATGTCGCTCGTGCCGTTGCCGGCCTCGCCGATCCCGGTCGGCATGCTCTTCGCCGCGGGGGCGGCCTTGGTCTTGGCTTTCTCCGTCATTGCGTCCCTCCACTAGACACAGGGTTTTCGGGCGGACATGGCAATCCTGCCCGCCGCCGCGTCGGCGGCACGGCTCCCCTCCTGTGCCCGGGCTCGTCCGTTTGTTCGTTGGCTCGAGGCGTCCGCGCGTCGCCCTCGGAATCGCCGTCGCGCCTGCCGGCCGCCGGTGCGGCCGTGTTCTCAAATCGTCGAGTCGTTGAATAGCGGGCCGTCTCGACACGCGCTTTGATTCATATCACCGTGCCGTCGGGCGCGTCGACAGAAGAAGCCTTGTTTGTTTTGTGTCACCGCCGTTACGGCGGCCTGGCGAGGCAGGTTATGCCCGCCGGTCAGTCCCGGTGGCGGTAGGCGCCCGTGTCCCCGAACAGCGGCGTCTTGGGCTCGCCGCCGCGGTGCTCGACCGGCGTCTGCCAGCGGTCGGCGTGACGCCCGTTGTCGGCGAACACCGAGAGCGCGAAGGCCCGCCGGATCAGGCTCCAAACCGGGTTGCTAAACATATTATTAACCCTCATTCATTGTGGCGGCGGGAGCGGCCCGCCAGCCCTTGGCCTATCGTTATAGTCATAAATAGATTGACGAAATTCGCGGTACAAACGAGGATTGGTCAGCCAATGCATGAGAAAAAATAATTTATAGCCTATCCATGGCCAGGCTTCCCTCGCTCAATGCCCTGCGCGCCTTCGAGGCCGGGGCGCGGCACCTGAGCTTCACCAAGGCGGCCGAGGAGCTGAACGTCACCCAGGCGGCGATCAGCCACCAGGTGAAGGCCCTGGAGGCCGACCTCGGCGTCGCCCTGTTCCGCCGCTTCACCCGCCGGCTCGAGCTGACGCCGGCCGGGCGCCGCCTGCTGCCGCCCCTCGGCGAGGCCTTCGGGCGCATCGGCGGCGCCGTCGAGGAGCTGCGCCGCGGCGATGCCGCGCGGCCGCTGACGGTGAGCCTCCTGCCCGGCTTCGCCGGCAAGTGGCTGGTGCCGCGGCTGTCGCGCTTTCACGCCGCCCACCCGGAGATCGACCTGCGGCTGCACCACACGGCCGACGTCGCCGACTTCGAGCGCGACGAGGCCGACCTGGCCGTGCGCTGGGGCGGCGGCGGCTGGCGCGGGGTCGAGAGCGAGTTCCTCAAGCTCGAGATCATGACGCCGGTCTGCAGCCCCCGCCTGCTCGAGGGCGAGAAGCCCCTGCGCCGGCCGGAGGACCTGCGGCACCACACGCTGTTGCACGACTACGACCACGACTATTGGGGCGCCTGGCTCAATGCCATGGGGATCGAGGGCGTCGAGGTCCGCCGCGGTCCGGTGTTCGACGACGAGAACGTCGTCGTCGAGGCGGCGATCGACGGCCAGGGCGTCGCGCTCGGCGACATCCACCTGCTGGACCGCGACCTGGCGAGCGGTCGCCTGGTGCAGCCCTTCGACCTCAGCCTGCCGTCCGACTACGCCTACTACATCGTCTACCCGCCCGGTGCCTTGGAGCGGCCCAAGGTCCGGGCCTTCCGCGATTTCCTGCTGGCCGAGGCGGCGCGCGAGGCGCCGGCTCAGCCCGCCCGGAAGTAGCGGCTCGGCGTGGTGCCGAAGGCCCGCTTGAAGGCCTGGATGAAGGCGCTCGGGCTGGCGTAGCCCAAGTCGAGCGCCAGGGCGGTCACCGCCTGGCCCTCGGCCAGGCCGATCAGGGCGTGCAGCAGCCGGGCCTGCTGGCGCCAGGCGCCGAAGGTCATGCCGGTCTCGCGCAGGAACAGTCGGGCCAGGGTGCGCGGGCTGGCACCGGCCTCGCGGGCCCAGGCCTCGAGCGGCCGGCCGTCGCCCGGCGCCGCCTCGAGCGCCGCCGTGACCCGGCGCAGCCGCCGGTCGCGCCCGGTCGGCAGGTGCAGCGGGATGGTCGGCAGGAGTTTCAGCTCGTCGAGGATCACGGCGAAGATCCGCCCGTCCGGCCCCTGCTCGTCGTAGACCGGCGGGGCCGCCACGGCGCGCTCGATCAGCGCCTGCAGCAGCGGGCCGACGGCGACCACGGCGCAGTGCGCCGGCATGGCCGGCAGCGCGTCGGCTTGGATGTAGAGCGTGCGCATGGCGACCCGGCCGCGCATGACGATCTCGTGCTCGATGCCGGCCGGCACCCAGAGCCCGCGCTCGGGCGGCACGACCCAGGAGCCCTCGCCGGCGCGGACCTGCATGACGCCTTGGCTGCCGTGGATGAGCTGGGCGTGGATGTGGTCGTGGGGCGTGATGTGGTAGCCGGCCGCGAAGTCGGCGGCGTGGGCGACGACGGGCCGGGGTATGGCCGCCAGCGCGGCGTCCGGGATGTTGAGGGTATGACCGTCTATCGACATTTATTGGCATTTTAGCGGAAGACAGACAGATCGGTCGAGCCTAACTCTGGCTCTCGAAGACCGGACCCGAAGGACGAAGCCCATGGCCAGCACGGACGCCAGACTCGAGCCGCTCGGCGACGTCGTTCTGCCGGCCGCGCGCCTGCGCATCTTCGGCCTCAACGTCGGGCACTTCTACACGCACTACTTCATGCTGATCTATCCGACGGTGGTGCTGTCGCTGGAGGCGGAGCTGGGCCTGGCCTACGGCGACCTGCTGATGCCCTCGACCGTCGGCTTCGCGACCTACGCGCTCGGCGCCTATCCGGCCGGCTGGCTGGGCGACCGCTGGAGCCGGCGGGCCATGATGATCCTGATGTTCCTCGGCCTGGCCTTCGGCTGCTTCGTCACCGGCGCCTTCAGCGCGCTTTGGGGCATCGCCCTGGGCCTCGGCCTGATCGGTCTCTTCGCCGCGATCTATCACCCCGTCGGCATCGCCATGCTGGTCGAGGAGGCGCGCCCGGTCGGCCGCGCGCTCGGCATCAACGGCGTCTGGGGCAACCTCGGCGTCGCCGCCGCGCCGATCCTCACCGCCGCCATCACCGCGGCCTTCGGCTGGCGCTGGGCTTTCTTCCTGCCGGGCTTCGTCGCCCTGGCCACGGGCATCGCCTTCGCCCTGCTGCCGCCGCCGACCCGCGCCGAGCAGGCCGAGCGCGACGCCGCCGGCGGCAAGCTCGAGGTCGAAGCCAGCGCCCGTGATCGGATGCGTGTGGTGATCTACGTCGGCCTCGGCGTCATGCTCTACGGCCTGATCTTCAGCGTCACCACCGTGACCCTGCCGAAGCTGGTCGACGAGCAGATCGGCCCGGTCCTGACCGGCGCCTGGGCCGGGGTGATCGGCGCCGCCGGCCTGGCTTCGCTGATCTTCGTGTTCGGCGCCTTCGCCCAGATCCTGGTCGGCAACCTTCTGGACATCTACCCGACGCGGCCGATCGCCGTGATGGTCGCGCTGCTGATGGCGCCCTTCCTGGCCATGGCCGCCTGGTTCGCCGGCTGGCTCGCGCTGCCGCCGATCATGCTGATGATGCTGCTGGTCTTCGGCATGATCCCGATCAAGGACTCGCTGATCGCCCGCTACACGACCAAGGCCGTGCGCGCCCGCATCTACGCGATCTCCTATCTGCTGGGCTCGCTGGTCAGCGTCGCCACGGTGCCCTTGATCGCCGCCCTCTACGACACCAGCGGCAGCTTCCTCAGCCTCTACCTGCTGCTGGCCGTGATGGCGGTCGCCACCGCCGCCGCGGCGCTGATCCTGCCGCGGCCGCCCGGGCGGGCCGCGGCCGCCGCACGGACCTAGAGGATCTGGCTCAGGAACTCCTGGGTGCGCGGGTCGCTGGCGTCGGTGAAGAAGGTGGCCGGCGGGCCGTGCTCGACGATGATGCCGCGGTCCGTGAAGTAGATGTGGTTGGCGACCTCGCGGGCGAAGCCCATCTCGTGGGTAACCAGGATGCAGGTCATGCCTTCCTCGGCCAGCTCGCGGATGGTGACCAGCACCTCCTTCACCGTCTCCGGGTCGAGCGCCGCGGTCACCTCGTCGAACAGCATGACGTCGGGGTTCATGGCCAGCGAGCGGGCGATGGCGACGCGCTGCTGCTGGCCGCCGGAGAGCTCGCCCGGATAGTTGCTCTCCTTGCCCGACAGGCGGACCTTCTTGATCAGCCGGTGGGCGCGCGCCTCGACCTCGGTCTTGTCCTGCTTCAGGACGTGGATCGGCGCCATCATGATGTTCTCCAGCGCCGTCTTGTGCGGGAAGAGGTTGTACTGCTGGAAGACCATGCCGACCTTCTTGCGCAGCGCCAGCTTGTCGAGGTTCGGGTCGTTGACCTCCTGGCCCTCGACCGTGATCGAGCCGGCCTGGATGTCGTTCAGCGCGTTGACGCAGCGGATCAGGGTCGACTTGCCGGAGCCCGAGGGGCCGATGATGCAGACGCACTCGCCCTTCATGATGTCCATCGAGACGCCCTTGAGCACCTCGAGCTCGCCGAAGGACTTGTGCACGTCCTTGATCGAGACCATCGGCTGGTCGGGAGTCCAGGCGGCTGCTGTGTTCATCGTGTCGACCCTATGCGTTGACCGCGAAGCGGCGCTCCAGATAGACGGTCCAGCGCGCGATCGGGTAGCAGTAGATGAAGAACCAGACGAGTATGTAGCTGTAGAAGGGCACCAGAAGGTCCGTGCGGCCGCCCTCCGCGCTCAGCACTTCGCCGGTCAGCGTCATGACCTCGGAGACGCCGACCACCGAGGCCAGGACGGTGGCCATGGTCAGGATGGCGTAGAGGTTCATCCAGGGCGGCAGCATGCGTTTCACGCACTGCGGCAGGATGATCATCCAAAGCGTCTGGCGGCGGGTGAAGGCGAGGGACTCGGCGGATTCCCACTGGCCCGAGGGCAGGGACTGAATGGCGCCGCGGACGATCTCGGAGACGTTGGCCATGACCGGCAGGGCCAGGCCGAAGGTCGCCTTGAGCCAGTCCGGCAGGGGAACCACCAGGCCGAAGATCTCGATCTGGAAGGGCAGCAGGAACATGCAGAAGAACAGCAGCACCAGCCAGGGTGCGTTGCGGAAGAACTGCGTCACGAGCCAGGAGCCGCGGCGCACCGACGGCAGCAGGGAGATCTGCCAGATTCCCAGGAAGCCGCCGGCGACCGTGCCGATCGCCATGGCCATGAAGGAGATCAGGATGTTGAAGAGGAAGCCCTCGAACAGCAGGGGCGTCCACTTGATCATGGTTTCCAGGATCCCGGCCCGCCCCGGCTCGGACTGGGCCTCGGCGACGCCAGCGGAGAGGAGCAGCGCGGCCAGAAGCAGGAAGCCGTGCCAATAGGCGAGGCGCGGCGGCGCGCCGCAGCCGCTGTCCCGGCCGGCCGTCCGGCCGGTGCTGCCGGCCGACGGCGCGATCAGCACGGGCAGGTCGGTCGTCGGCCGCTGCAGGGAGGCCTGGCGCCGGCTCATGCGCCGTAGCCGGGCACCTTCATGGCCCGCTCCCAACGGTTCATGGCCCAGACCAGGATGCCGACGAGCCCGACGTAGATGAACAGCAGGATCGTCATCATCTCGGGCACGTTGACGTTGTCGGACCAGACCTGGTTGGAGACGTAGAGCAGCTCGGGCACCGCGATCGCGTAGGCCAGCGTGGTCGTCTTGACCAGGTTCACCAGGTTGTTGTTGAGCGCCGGCAGGCAGACCCGGAAGGCCAGCGGCAGGACGACGTGGAGGTAGGCTTGAAGCCGATTGTAGCCCAAGGCCTCGGCGGCCTCGACCGTCGCCTTGGGCACCGCCTCGATGCCGGAGCGGAAGATCTCGACGTTGAAGGCGCCGGCGAAGAAGGAAAGCGAGATCGCGGCCCAGGCGAAGTTGCCGAGCATCGGCTGCTGAAAGCCGAACTCGTTCTCCACGGTCGGCAAGAGGTTGCCGAGCGCGAAGAAGAAGAAGTACATCTGCACCAGCGGCGGCGTGTTGCGGAAGAACTGGATATAGCCTTGGACGAGCCGCCTGGTCCAAACCAGCCGCGAGCCCTGTAGCCAGGCCCCGACGATGCCGATGACGACGGAGAAGACCAGGCAGACCAGGGACAGCCAGACCGTCGTCAGGAAGCCTTCCGCGAAGCGCTTCCGATCGAAAGAGTCATAGACGATCGGCAGGTTGATCCCGGTCTCTTGGTAGAGCCAGAGAAACCAGCTCGCCACTTGTTCCATAGGCCCGCCCCCGGAGGCCGTAGCGATCGTTCACGCCGGTGCGGCCGCGCTGGCCGCACCGGCAGCTCTTAGGTCCCAGCCTTGCGGCGGCGCCTACATGTTCTTGTGCTTCTCGTGCATCGCCAGGGCGAAGGGCGTGTTGTTCACGCCGTACTTCTTCTCCAGCTCGATGATGCGGCCCGACTTGTGCCAGTTGACGATCATCTCGTGCATGATGTCGTGGAACGCCTGGTCGCCGAGCTGGACCGCCAGGCCCCAGGGCGCGTCGTCGATGGTCGGCAGCGGCATCTCGAAGTCCGCCCATTCGTCATCGCCGAGCTTGGAGACGATGAAGGAATCGTCATAGACGAAGCCCAGGCAGCGGCCCTGCTTGAGCGCCGTCAGCACCTCGGCCGTGCCCTTGAAGGCGACGATCTCGGCGCCGTACTCGGTCTGGGTCTTCTTGTTGTAGAAGGCTCCCTGAATGCCGCAGATCGGCTTGTCCCGCAGATCTTCCCACTGCTTGAAGCCGACCTTCTTGGAAGCCAGCACGTTCGTGCCCGAGGAGTAGTAGTTGGGCTCGACGATCCAGACCACCTCGCGCCGGTCGGGCCGATCGGTCATGGTCGCGATCATCAGATCGATCTTGCCCTGCTCGAGGAACTGCATGCGGTTGGAGGAGACGACCGGCACCAGCTCGAGCTCCAGGCCCAGCTTGTCGGCGACATCCTTCGCCAGGTCCGGCTCGATGCCGACGATGGCGCCGCTCGGGTCGCGATAGCCGTAGGGCTTGTAGTCGGCTTTGACGCCGACGATCAGCTTGCCCCGCTCCTTGGCGGCGGCGAGATCGGCTTGCGCATCGCCGGCCGACAGGCCCAGCGCCAAGACGCCGGCCAGCAACAGTCCCTGCATCATTCTTGTCATCACTCTGCCTCCCTCGAGAAACCGAAACCTGTCAATCGTCGCGTCGCCGCCAACGGCAGGATCCCTTCCAGCCGCCCGCCGGCGCTCATTCGATCTATCACAGGTCGGTGGCCTGCGGCACCCCCCTGCGGCCGGCCCCGACCCCGGACCTCGCCCGGTCTCGAGCTGGCAAGCCATTGAATTCGCGTGTCCTAATCGCCTGAATTAGACGCGCTAATTGCGTCTGCAATATTTCCTGATAGCGCCCAAAAAGCTCGGGCCTTTGGCCGCCAAAGGGTCTAAAGACAAAGGCTTTCCAGCTCGAAAGCGGGGGTGGCAGGAGCATGGGGCGCTACTCTATCGCCGACATTCTGCTCAAGGCGGCGGGGGGCAACAAAGGCTGGCCGAGGGTCTGGCGCGATCCGGCGCCGAAGCCCGAGTACGACGTGATCATCGTCGGGGCCGGCGGGCACGGCCTGGCGACGGCCTACTACCTCGCCAAGGAGCACGGCATCCGCAACGTCGCGGTCCTCGAGAAGGGCTACCTCGGCAGCGGCAACACCGGGCGCAACACCACCATCGTGCGCTCCAACTACATGATCGACGGCAACACGCCGTTCTACGAGTGGTCGCTCAAGCTCTGGGAGGGCTTGAGCCATGACGTCAACTTCAACGTCATGCTCTCCCAGCGCGGCCAGCTCAACATCGCCCACTCCAACGCCCAGATGGACGCCCAGCGGCGGCGCGGCAACGTCATGCGCCTGCACGGCATCGAGGCCGAGCTGCTGTCGCGCGAGGAAGTCCAGGAGATGGTGCCGCACCTGGACTTCTCGCCCCAGGCGCGCTTCCCGATCTACGGCGCGCTGCTGCAGCGCCGGGCCGGCACGGCCCGCCACGACGCCGTGGCCTGGGGCCTGGCGCGCGGCGCCGACCAGCGCGGCGTCGACATCATCCAGCACTGCGAGGTGACCGGCTTCCTGCGCCAGGGCGAGCGCATCGTCGGCGTCGAGACCAGCCGCGGCACGATCAAGGCGCCGAAGGTCGGCATCGCCGTGGCCGGCAACACCGGCCACCTGGCGGCCAAGGCGGGCCTCAGGCTGCCGATCGAGAGCCACGTGCTGCAGGCCTTCGTCTCCGAGCCGGTCAAGCCGCTGCTCGACTACGTCATCGGCTGGAGCGCGGCGCACTTCTACATCAGCCAGTCCGACAAGGGCGGCATGGTCTTCGGCGGCGACCTCGACGGCTACAACTCCTACGCCCAGCGCGGCAACCTGCCGCTGATCGAGGACGTCGCCAGCGCCGCCAAGGCGATCATGCCCTGCGTCTCGCGGCTGCGCATCGTGCGCCACTGGGGCGGGGTCATGGACATGACCATGGACGGCAGCCCGATCATCTGCAAATCGCCGATCGACGGCCTCTACATCAACGGCGGCTGGTGCTACGGCGGCTTCAAGGCGACGCCGGCTTCCGGCTGGGTCTTCGCCCACACCATCGCCCGCGACGAGCCGCACGAGCTGAACGCCAGCTTCACGCTCGACCGCTTCCGCCGCGGCTATCAGATCGACGAGAAGGGCGCCGGTCCGACGCCCAATGCGCACTAGGAGCGCGCCATGCTGCGAATCACCTGTCCCTACTGCGGCGCGCGCGACCATAGCGAGTTCCTCTATGGCGGCGATGCCACGCTGGTCCGGCCCGAGCCGGGCTGCGACGACATGGAGGTCTGGTACGACTTCGTCTTCCTGCGCGACAACCCGCGCGGCCGGCACAGGGAGTACTGGCAGCATGTCCAGGGCTGCCGGCAGTGGCTGGTGGTCGAGCGCGACACCCTGACCCACGAGATCTTCTCGGTCGAGCCGGCGCGCGCGCCTAAGAAGGCGCCCGTCCTGACAGGAGTTGCGGCGAAATGAGCGGCCAGCGCAATCGCTTGCCCGAGGGCGGCCGGATCGACCGCAACCGGGTGCTCGGCTTCAGCTTCGACGGCAAGCGCTACCAGGGCGTGCACGGCGACAGCCTGGCCTCGGCGCTGCTGGCGAACGGCGTTCGCCTGGTCGGCCGCAGCTTCAAGTACCACCGGCCGCGCGGCATCGTGACCGCGGGCGTCGAGGAGCCCAACGCCCTCGTCACTCTGCACGACGACGGACGGCGCGAGCCCAACACCCCGGTCACCACGGTCGAGCTCTACGACTCCCTGCGGGCCGAGAGCCAGAACCGCTGGCCCTCGCTGGCCTTCGACGTCAGCGCGGTCAACGGGCTGTTGGGGCCGGTCTTCAGCGCCGGCTTCTACTACAAGACCTTCATGGGTCCGCGGAAGAAGTCCTGGATGTTCTACGAGCCCTTCATCCGCCGCGCCGCCGGCCTGGGCCGGGGGACCCGCGAGCCCGACCCGGACCGCTACGAGAAGATGCAGGCCTTCTGCGACCTGCTGGTCATCGGCGCGGGGCCGGCCGGCATCTCGGCGGCGCTCTCGGCCGGCCGCGCCGGCGCCCGGGTGATCCTGGTCGACCAGCAGGCGGTGATCGGCGGCGCGTTGCTCGACCGGCCGGTCGGCGCGCCCAGCGACGACTGGCTGCAGGGCGCGATGACCGAGCTCGAGAGCCTCGACAACGTCGAGGTCCTGACCCGCACCACGGCCTTCGGCGTCTACGACGGCAACGTCGTCGGCCTGATCGAGCGGGTCGCCGACCACATGCCGGCGCCCGAGGCGCATGGCGTCCGGCAGCGCTACTGGACCGTGCGCCCGCAGCAGCTCGTGCTGGCCAGCGGCGCCATCGAGCGGCCCCTGGTGTTCGGCAACAACGACCTGCCGGGCGTCATGCTGGCCTCGGCCGTGCGCAGCTACCTGAACCGGCAGGCGGTCCTGCCGGGCAAGCGGGCCGTGGTCTTCACCAACAACGACAGCGCCTACGCCACGGCCATGGAGCTGGCCCGGGCCGGCGCCCAGGTCACCCTGGTCGACCCGCGGGCCACGGTCGCCGATGCGCTGCAGCGCGGCCTGTCGGACGCCGGCGTCGAGCTGCTGGCCGGCCGGGTGGTCAGCACCGCCCACGGCCGCCAGGCGGTCCGGTCGATCGACCTCGGCGCCTACGACCAGGCCAGCGGCGGCTGCGAGACCGTCGAGCGGCAGATAGCCTGCGATCTGCTCTGCGTCTCCGGCGGCTGGTCGCCGAGCCTGCACCTGCACAGTCACCTCGGCGCCCGGCCGGTCTACGACGAGCGGCTGGCGGCCTTCCTGCCGGGCCCGGCCGTGCCCGGGCAGCGCGGCGCCGGCGCCTTCGAGGGCCGCTTCGCGCTCGCCGACTGCGTCAGCTCCGGCTCCGCGGCCGGCTTGGCGGCGGCGAAGGCCTGCGGCCACGAGGGCGGCGCGCCGCTCTCCGCGCCGGATGTCGAGTCCGACGCCTGGCAGACGCCGCTGCTGCCGCTCTGGGAGGTGCCGGAGCCGGCGCAGGCCAAGCACGGCAAGAAGTTCGTCGACCAGCAGAACGACGTCACCGCCAAGGACGTCGCCCAGGCGCACCGCGAAGGCTACGTCTCGGTCGAGCACCTGAAGCGCTACACCACGCTCGGCATGGCGACCGACCAGGGCAAGACCGCCAACGTCAACGCCCTGGCGATCATGGCGGCGCTGCGCGGAGAGGCCATCGACCGGGTCGGCACCACCACCTTCCGGCCGCCCTACAGCGGCGTCGCCATCGGCGCCCTGACCGGGCCCGAGGTCGGCCGCGAGTTCAAGCCGATCCGGCGCACCGCGATGCACGACTGGCACGAGGCCAACGGCGCGGTCTTCACCGAGGCCGGCCCCTGGCTGCGGCCCTGGTACTACCCGAAGCCGGGCGAGGGGGTCGACGCCGCCTACGAGCGCGAGGCCGCCGAGGTGCGCAAGAGCGTCGGCATCGTCGACGTCTCGACCCTCGGCAAGATCGAGGTCCAGGGGCCGGACGCCGCCGAGTTCCTCAACCGGGTCTACGTCAACGGCTTCGGCAAGCTGGCCGTCGGCAAGGCGCGCTACGGCCTGATGCTGCGCGACGACGGCATCGTCATGGACGACGGCACCACGACCCGGCTCTCCGAGCACCACTACTTCATGACCACGACCACGGCCAATGCCGGCAAGGTCATGAGCTATCTCGAGTTCCTGCTGCAGACGGCCTGGCCGGAGCTGAAGGTCCATGTCACCTCGGCGACCGAGCAGTGGGCCGGCATCGCGGTCGCCGGCCCGCGCGCCCGCGACCTGCTGCAGGCCATGATCGGCGACATCGATCTCTCGAACGAGGCGCTGCCCTTCATGGGCGTCGCCGAGGGCCACGCCGGCGACATCCCGGTCCGGCTCTTCCGGATCAGCTTCTCCGGCGAGCTGGCCTACGAGATCAACACGCCCTCGGACTACGGCGAGGCGCTCTGGCAGGCCTGCGTCGAGGCCGGCAAGCCCCTCGACCTGGCGCTCTACGGCACCGAGGCGCTGGGCGCGCTGCGCATCGAGAAGGGCCACGTCGCCGGGCCGGAGCTGGACGGCCGCACGACGCTCGACGACCTCGGCCTGGAGCGCATGGCGAGCACCAAGAAGCCCTACGTCGGCTCGGTGCTGAAGCGGCGCGAGGGCCTGGTCGACGCCAGCCGGCCGAAGCTGGTCGGGCTGATCCCGGAGGACAAGAGCGTACGGCTGCGCGCCGGCGCCATCCTCTGCGACGCCGACAAGATCCCCTCGGGCCACGGCCGGGGCCACGTCACCTCGGTCACCTACAGCCCGGCCCTCGGCCACTGGATCGGCCTCGGCCTGCTGACCGGCGGCCCGAACCGCCACGGCGAGCTGGTCAACGCGGTCAACGCCCTGAAGGACGAGACCATTCCCGTGCGGGTCACCTCGCCGCACTTCTTCGATCCCAAGGGGGAGCGGATGTATGCCTGAGCGTCGCTCGGCCCTGGCGGCCGTCTGCCGGCCCGGCACCTTCGGTGCCCGGCCGGAGGCCCCCGGCCTGGAGGTCCGCGAGGTCGTCGGCCGCGACCTGGTGCAGGTCGCCGGCTGGCCGGACAACTTCGCGACTGTCGCCCCGCGCCTCGCCGAGGCGATCGAGGCGCCGCTCCCCGAGCGCTTCGGCCGCGCCGTCAGCGCCGGCGGGCGCCGGGTCTTCCTGCTGGCGCCGGAGCGGCTGTGGATCGCCGCGCCGGACGGCGAGGGCCTCGGCAAGCGCCTGGCCGATCGCTTCACCGCGGAGGAGGCGGTGGTCACCGAGCTGGGCCACAGCCGAAGCATCCTGCGCGTCACCGGGCCGGCGGCCCGCAGCGTGCTGGCCAAGGGCCTGCCGGTCGACCTCGACGAGCGCGTCTTCCCGCCCCAGGCCTTCGCGCAGTCGGCGATCCACCATATCGGCCTGCTGCTGCACCGGGTCGACGAGGGCCAGGCCGCGGCGCCGGTCTTCGAGCTCTACGTCGCGCGGGGCTTCGCCGTCAGCTTCTGGGACTGGCTGACCCACGCGGCCAGCGAGCCCGGCTACCGGGTGACGGCACCCGCTGCCTGAGGCCGCCATGGCTGCGCCGCCGGCCGGCCTCGACCCGCTCGCCGACTGGATCGCCGACCTCGCGCTGTCGCGCCTGCCGCCCGAGGTGATCGAGGCCGGCAAGCGCTCGCTGCTCGATACCGTCGGCGTCGCCATCGCCGGCGCGGACCGCCCGGTCGTGGCCAAAGCCGCTGCCGCCTGCGCGCCACTCGGCGACGGGCCCTGCCGCGTGCTGCCGTTCGGCGCGACGCCACGCGCGGCGCCGGCGGCGGCGCTGATCAACGGCACGGCGGCGCATGTCCTGGACTTCGACGACACGGTCTTCGAGGGCATCCTGCACGGCTCCGCCGTGGTCTGGCCGGCGGCCCAGGCGGCCTGCGAGCTGACGGGTGCCGACGGCGGGCGGCTGCTGCTGGCCTTCGTCGCCGGCTCGGAAGCCGCCTACGCGCTGGGCGCGCTGGTCGGCAACGAGGCCTACCGCGACGGCTGGTGGGCCAGCAGCCTGCTCGGCCTGTTCGGCGCCACGGCCGGCGCCGCCAAGGCGCTCGAGCTCTCGGCCGAGCGGACGCGCCAGGCCCTGCGCCTGGCCGCCGCCCAGGCCTTCGGCCTGCGCGGCGTGTTCGGCAGCGAGGCCAAGCCCTACCTGCTCGGCCGCGCGGCCCAGGCCGGGCTCGAGCTGGCGCTGGCCTCAAGCGCCGGCCTGCTAGCCGCCCCGGCGAGCGTCGACGGACCTGCCGGCTTCCTGCAGGTGATCAACCGCGGCCGGGCGACCCGGCCGGTCCTGGAGCGCCTCGGCCGGCCCTATCGCCTGGTCGAGCCCGGCGTCGCCTTCAAGCTCTATCCGCTCTGCTCGGCGGCCCAGGCGGCCGTCGAGGCGACCTTGGCGCTGATCGCCGAGCACGGCCTGACGCCCGCGCGGATCGCCCGCGTCGCGGTGCGCGCCACCCCCCTGGTCTGCCTGCAGCTCGTCCACGACAGGCCGCGCTCGATCATGGAGGGCCAGTTCAGCATGCCCTTCGCGGTCGGCTGCGCCCTGGCCTTCGGGGCCCTGGGCAGCGCCCAGCTCGACGAGCGGCTGCTCGAAGACGCCGCTCTGCGGACCGCCATGGCGAAGGTCGAGCTGATTGCCGACGAGGGCTTGCTCGAGCACCTGGAGGACCCGGCGGCGGCGCCCGAGGCGGCGGCCGTCACCCTGCATCTCGACGACGGCAGCACGGTCAAGCGCTTCAACCCGATGGCCAGCGGCATGCCCGGCAAGCCGCTCGGCAGGGAGCGCCTGGAGGCCAAGTTCCTCGGCAACGTCGTGCCCCTGCTGGGCGAGGCGGCGGCGCGCGACTTGCTCGCCCGGCTCTGGCGGATCGAGGCGGCCGACAGCGCCGCCGTCTGGGCCGCGCCATGAGCTACGAGACCGAGACGGCGGCCTCCATGCCCGGCGCGGCCTCGCGGATCGACGGGATGATCGTCGAGCGCATCAGCGCCCGGCTGGTCTCGGCGACCCGGGCCGGCAGGCCGCCCAGCGCGCCCTCGCGGGCGACCAGCGAGATCGAGCGCGAGAAGCGGCCGCGCGGCAGGCGCACCAGCCGGACGCCGGCCAGGAGCTGCGGCGCCTGCAGGCAGAAGACCGGCGCCATCATGCCCCAGGCGTTGCCCTGGTTGATCAGGGCGAGGTGGGTCATGGGCGAGTCGCATTCCAGCCAGAGCGGGATCGCCATGCGCAGCCGGTTGAGCTGGCGCTCGATCAGCCGCCCGCTGGCCGAGCGCAGGGAGTAGCGGATGAAGGGCAGCTCGGCCGACAGCGCCGCGAGATCGCTCTCGTCGGCTTCCAGGTCCTTGGGCAGGGCCAGCACGAACTCTTCGGTGAAGATCTGATGACGCTCGAAGCCGGTCTCGCCCTCCAGCACGCCCTCCAGCGAGAAGGCCATGTCGATGCCGCCGGCGCGCAGCTCCTGCTCGTGGTCGAAGGACAGGCCCGAGCGGATGTGCCAGCGCTGCACGACGTTCGACAGGCTGCGCACCAGGGGCGCGCTGAGGGTGAAGGAGAGGCTGTCGACCATGGCGATGGTCAGGCTCTCGAAGACCTCGTCCGAGGGATTGCGCGCGGCGTTGACCGCCAGCGTGGCGTCGGTCAGCAGCTCGGCGGCGCGATCGCGCAGGATCACGCCGTTCCGGGTCAAGCGGTAGGGCCTGACGCTGCGGTCTATCAGGTCGACGCCGAGGCTCGCCTCCAGGTTGGCCACGGCCTGCGAGACGGCGGACTGGGTCAGGCCGAGGGTCCGGCCGGCCTCGGTCATGCCGCCGGCCCGGGCCACGGTGACGAAGATCTCCAGGGCGCGCAGGTCGAAGGAAGGTGGGATCTTGAGGGTCGTCACTTGAGCGTCTTCATGGGGCCGGAGGCGCCGCCGCGGGGGTCACGGAAGGGTCAGGCGGCAAGTCCTAGTCCGCCGGGCGGGTATGAGTCCAGCCGCAGGCCCGCCCGGCGTTCCTTGGAGGCAGGCTCCGGGGAAGACCGGGCGGGCCGGCCGAAAGGCGGTGCCAGGACAGTTGGCGTCGTTGCCTGCGGCGAGATCCGCCGGGCCTTGGGATTGCTTCGGGCGCAGCGGCCCGATGCCTCGCGCGGCGGATGACAGGGCCTCTGGCATAAATTATACCAAGCGTTCCGGCCGGCCGGCGGGGGCGGCGACATCCAGAGTGAGTGGGGAAGCGTAATGCCGAAATCCGACATCGAGATCGCACGCGAAGCGACCATGCAGCCGATCACCGAGGTCGCTGCGAAGCTCGACATCCCGAGCGACAGCCTGCTGCAGTATGGCCCGCACAAGGCCAAGCTGTCCTTCGATTTCATCCGCTCCTTGGAGGACCGGCCGGACGGCAAGCTGATCCTGGTCACCGCGATCACCCCGACCCCGGCAGGCGAGGGCAAGACCACCACCACGGTCGGCCTCGGCGACGGCCTCAACCGCATCGGCAAGCGCGCGGTGATGGCGCTGCGCGAGCCTTCGCTCGGGCCCTGCTTCGGCATGAAGGGCGGGGCGGCCGGCGGCGGCTACGCCCAGGTCGTGCCGATGGAGGACATCAACCTGCACTTCACCGGCGATTTCCACGCCATCGGCATCGCCCACAACCTGCTCTCGGCGCTGATCGACAATCACATCTACTGGGGCAGCGAGCCGGGCATCGACTCCCGCCGCGTCGCCTGGAAGCGCGTGGTCGACATGAACGACCGGGCGCTGCGCAACATCGTCAACTCGCTGGGCGGCGTGGCCAACGGCTTCGCCCGCGAGGACGGCTTCGACATCGTCGTGGCCTCGGAGATCATGGCGATCTTCTGCCTGGCCAACGACCTCAACGACCTCAGCGAGCGCCTGGGCAAGATCGTCATCGCCCAGGACCGCGCCCGCAACCCGATCTACGCCCGCGACGTCAAGGGCCCCGGGCCGATGGCGGTGCTGCTCAAGGAGGCCATCGCGCCGAACCTGGTGCAGACCCTGGAGAACAACCCGGCCTTCGTGCACGGCGGGCCCTTCGCCAACATCGCCCACGGCTGCAACTCGGTGGTCGCCACCAAGGCCAGCCTCAAGCTGGCGGACTACGTGGTCACCGAGGCCGGCTTCGGCGCCGACCTGGGCGCCGAGAAGTTCTTCAACATCAAGTGCCGCAAGGCCGGGCTGCGGCCTGACGCCGCGGTCATCGTCGCCACCGTGCGCGCGCTCAAGATGCACGGCGGCGTCGCCAAGGACGCGCTCGGCAGCGAGAACGTCGAGGCGGTCAAGGCCGGCTGCGAGAACCTGATCCGTCACATCCGCAACGTGAAGTCCTTCGGCGTGCCGGTGACGGTCTCGATCAACCAGTTCATCTCCGACACCGACGCCGAGCTGGCCGCGGTCAAGGCGGCGGCCGAGGCCGAGGGCGTGCAGGCCTTCGTCGCCAGCCATTGGGCCGACGGCGGCGCCGGCACCGAGGCGCTGGCCAAGCACGTGGTCGAGCTGGCCGACGGCGGCACGGCCGACTTCCAGCCGCTCTATCCCGACGAGATGCCGCTGATCGACAAGGTCCGCACGGTGGTCCAGAAGATCTACGGCGGCGACGACATCACCTTCGACGGCGCCATCGCCAAGCGCTTCGAGGAGCTGCAGGCCGACTACGGCCACTTCCCGGTCTGCATGGCCAAGACCCAGTACTCCTTCTCGACCGACCCGGACCTCAAGGGCGCGCCCTCGGGCTTCACGGTGCCGATCCGCGAGCTTCGGCTCTCGGCCGGCGCGGAGTTCATCGTCGCGGTCACCGGCGCCATCATGACCATGCCCGGCCTGCCCCGCGTGCCCGCCGCCAACAACATCTACCTCAACGACGAGGGCCAGATCGAAGGGCTGTTCTAGAGCGTTTTCCGATCGGACGGCACCGGCCCGCTCCCCCTCCCGGCCACCCGATAGGATACTGCCGTGGGTGGCCGGGAGGGGGAGCGGCCCGGTGCCGCGATTCCGCGTCAGCGGAAAACGCTCTAGGCTCTTTTGACCTTTCCGTGACTTGGGTCCAACGGGGCAAAAGGTCACTGGCCCCGGCGGCTTCGCTTTGGCAGAGTGGCGCCCGTCACAGGCCGGATTCGGCACCGCCCGCGGCGGCAGGCGCGCGGAGCGGGGCCACGGGCAGACGGCCTGGGCGCGCGTTTCCTCAGAGGAGTCCCAGGTCACATGTCACTGTCACGTAAGCTTTTCGGCGTGCTTGCTGCCGGCCTCTTTTTCCTGCCGGCGTCCGTTTCTGCCGCGGACGGCCCGCTCGAGACCCTGTCGCTCTCGGCCGTCTCGGCGGCCGGCGCCCAGCCGATCCGCGACGTCCATTTCTCGGTCACCAGCCTCGACTCCCGCGACTTCCCGGAGGTCAAGGCGCTGAGCGAGAACGGACCGGCCCAGGTCCAGGTGCCCGCCGGCCGCTACAAGGTCACCGCCACCTACGGCCACGCCAAGGCCGAGGAGCAGGTGACCGTCGCCAACGGCGGCTCGAACGTCCAGATCGCCCTCAACGCCGGCACCATCTTCATGAAGCTGCTGCACAATGTCGGCGGCAAGACGTACAGACAGGGCGTCACCTGGGAGATCTTGACGTACGGCAAGGACGCCGAGGGCAACCGCCATCTCCTCGCCACCTCCGACCTCGCCCAGCCGACCTTCATCCTGCCCGAGGGCTTCTATCTCGCCCGTGCCACGACCGGGACGCGCAACGTCAGACACACGGTCGAGGTGACCTCGGGTGTGCACTACAAGTACACGCTGATCCTGCAGTAGGCTTTCGGATCCGGCGGCGGCCGGCAGACGGGATCGTCGCTAGGCCGCGGCGGCCAGCGTCTCGTCCTTGTCCTTGTCGGCGACGTAGAGGTTCGAGAGCGCGTCGCACACCAGGTCCCGGCGGTAGGCCGGCTCGATCCCCTGATACTTGCAGGCCGCGAGGACCTGCTCGGCGATGAACTTGGGCTGGTAACAGGCAAGCCCGCCGCTGCTGCGCTCGCGGATCTCGTTCAAGACGAAGTGGAACATCTCCTCGTCGAGCGCCAGGCCGCGCTCCTCGGAGACGTGCTCGAAGATCGTCTTGAAGCTCTCTACGGTCGGCCCGATGGTCTTCAGCTTGTAGGGGATGCGGCGCAGGAAGGCCGGGTCCATCAGGTCGCGCGGCGCCAGGTTGGTCGAGAAGATCACCAGCTCGTCGAAGGGGATCGTGAAGGTCTTGCCGGTGTGCAGCTTGAGAAAGTCGACGCGACTCTCCAACGGCACGATCCAGCGGTTGAGCATGTCGGTCGGCTTGACGAACTGACGGCCGAAGTCGTCGACGATGAAGGTGCCGCCCAGCGCCTTCACGTGCAGCGGCGCCTCGTAGTATTTCGCCAGGCTGTTGAAGTCGAGATCCAGCATGTCGAGGGTCAGCTCGCCGCCGACCACCACGACCGGCCGCCGGCAGGGCACCCAGCGCTGGTCGAAGTCCTCCTCGATGACCGACTGGCGGATCGAGATCTGCGGCCGGGGATCGCTGCTGTCGACCGCCTCGTGGATGCTGGGGTCGTAGACCTTCATGATCTGGCCGTCGATCTCGACGCAGTAGGGCACGTAGATCACGCCCGAGAACATCCGGCCGATGCGTTCGGCGACCGAGGTCTTGCCGTTGCCCGGCGGGCCGTAGAGCAGGATGCAGCGGCCGGAGTTGATGGCCGGGCCGAGGCGGTCGACGAAGTCCGTCGAGATGACCAGGCCGGAGAGCATGTTCTCCATGCGGCTACGGCTGACCCGCTCGTTGGTGATGCGCTGGCGCGAGATCCGCTCCTGCATGGCGCGCAGAGAGACCGGCGCGGGTCCGACGTACTGCGATTCCAGCAGTAGCTCCTTGGCCCAGAACTGACCCGCCTGGCTCAGCACGTAGCGCTGCTCGCGGGACATGCCGCCCGCCTTCGAGCCGAGCACGGTCACGTAGCCGCGGTCGATCGCCTCGTCGATCAGCCGGTTGATGATCACGGAGGGCAGCTTGAGGACGTCCTTGACCTCGCTCGAGGTCTCCAGGCCGCCGACGTGGATGGCCTTGATCATGTACTTCAGGAGCTGCGAGCCGGAGACGTCGGTCTCCTTGATCGAGCGCGGCGCGTTGGGCTTGGCCTGGATGACCGATTCCAGCTCGCGCTCCGAGACCACGCCCATGGAGATCAGGGCGTCGCCCAGGCGGCCGCCGTGCTTCTTCTGATGCTGAACCGCTTCCTGAATGTCGGCCTCGCTGGCGAGGCCGCTGGCGATCAGTATGTCCCCGAGCCTGACTGCGTCGAACATGACCGGCGGGAAGCTCCCAGGTAGCGCGCGATCGACGAGTCCACCCTAGGGAGGACCCGCATGGGCCCTGGAGTTAAGGCCAAATTGCTTAGGGATTGGTTACCCGGCGTTTCCGAATGGCGCGGACTCGACGGGTCTCAGCGGCTTTGCGGGCCGCGCAGGGCCGCCGTCAGGGCGCCGACCGCCTCGCGCAGGGCCTGCCGGATGGCCGGCTCGAACAGCGAATGGCCGGCCGCCTCGACAAGCTGCAGCCGGGCGCCCGGCCAGAGGCCGGCCAGGCGATAGGCGACCAGGGGCGGGCAGAGCAGGTCGTAGCGGCCCTGCACCAGGACGCCCGGCAGATCGCCGAGGGCGGCGCAGCGGGCGATCAGGTCCCGGCCCTCCAGGAAGAAGCCGTGGCGGATGTAGTGCCACTCGAAGGCCGGCGTCTCCGGCCGGCGGCTGCTGCGGGCCGCCTCCTCGAGGCTGGCCGGCAGGGCGGTCGCGCTCGGTTGCAAGACCGTCAGTCCCTGCTCGTAATCGTGCCAGAGGCGGGCCGCGGCGTGGCGCGCCGCCGCGTCCTCGCCGCTGAGGCGGCGGCCGTAGGCGGCCAGGGGATCGGCCCGCTCGCTCTCGGGCAGCGGCGCCAGGAACGCGCGCCAGAGCTCCGGGCGCAGCCACTGCGGGCCGCGGATCAGCGCCCAGTCGACCTCCTCGGCGCTGCCGGCGAAGACGGCGCGCAAGGCCAGGCCGAGCACCCGCTCGCGGTGTTCCAGGGCGTAGGCCAGGGCGAGCAGGCTGCCCCAGGAGCCGCCGACCACCAGCCAGCGCTCGATGCCGAGGGCCTCGCGGATCCGCTCCAGGTCGGCCACCAGGTGGCCGGTGCTGTTGGCCTCCAGGCTGCCCTTGGGCCGGCTCTTCCCGGCACCGCGCTGGTCGAACAGGATCGCCCGGTGGACCTGCGGATCGAACAGGCCGTGCTCGGCGCCGTGGCAGCCGGCGCCCGGGCCGCCGTGCAGCAGCACCACCGGCAGCCCCTCGGGATTGCCGGACTGCTCGAGGTAGAGCTCGTGACCGTCGCCGACGGCGAGGTGGCGGCGGTCGAAGACCTGGGGGCGGGCGCTCGGCGCTTGGTCGGGCAAGGGGCGTTCCTTCCGCGGCTCAGAGCGTGATCCGCAGGCCGTCCTCGGCGACCTGCCAGCCGGCCGCCTCCACCGCGGCGCGCTCCGGCGAGTCCTCGGCGAGGATCGGGTTGCTGTTGTTGACATGGACGTAGACCTTGCGCGCCACCTCCAGATCCGCGAAGCCGGCGAGCGAGCCCTCGGGCCCGGCGATCGGCATGTGGCCCATGCGCCGGCCGGTCTTCCGCCCGAGGCCCGCGGCGATCATCTCGTCGTCGCGGTAGAGCGTGCCGTCGAACAGCACCAGGGTGGCGCCGCGCAGGCGCTCGATCAGGGGCGCGTCGAGCGCCGCGCAGCCGGGCAGGTAGTAGACGCAGGCGTCGCCGTCGACGGCGGCGATGCGCAGCCCGATGGTGTCCCCCTCTTGCGTGCCGAAGTCGTCGCCGGCTTGCGGGTCTTCCAGGTAGAGCGCGACCTTGCCCGGCACCGCGAAGGGCTCGACCTCGAGGCCGATCGGCCCGCCTTCAGGCCCGGCGAGCGCCATCGGCCGGCCCAAGGGCAGGACGCGCCGCTCGACCAGAGCCGGGTCCAACACGCCGAAGATCGGGTTGTCGCGCAGGGCGGCCTGCACGCGCTCGCTGGCATAGAGCGCGTAGGCCTGGCGCTCGCGCATGGTCAGCAGGCCGGCGATGTGGTCGACGTCCGCGTTGGTCAGCGCGACGCAAGCGACGGGCGTGTGGCGCAGGCCCTCGCGGGGATGGAGCTGCGGCTGCTCGGTGAGCTGCTGGCGCAAGTCGGGCGAGGCGTTGAACAGGGCCCAGCGCTCGCCGTCGGCCGAGACCGCGATCGAGGACTGGGTCCGCGGCTTGACCCGCGGGTCGCCGTCGCGGGCACGGCGCGACAGCGGGCCGTTGCAGTTCCACTGGGGAAAGCCGCCGCCGGCGGCCGAGCCGAGAACGAGGATCTCCATCGAGCCGCGGCGGCCGCCTCACTCGACCATCGGCAGGTTCAGGCCCTGTTCGCGCGCGCAGTCGATGGCCTCCTGGTAGCCGGCGTCGGCGTGACGCATGACGCCGGTCGCCGGGTCGTTGGTCAGCACGCGCTCGAGGCGCCGCGCCGCCGCCTCGGAGCCGTCGCAGACGATGACCATGCCCGAGTGCTGCGAGAAGCCCATGCCGACGCCGCCGCCGTGGTGCAGCGAGACCCAGGTGGCGCCGCTGGCGCAGTTGAGCAGGGCGTTGAGCAGGGGCCAGTCGGAGACCGCGTCGGACTTGTCGCGCATGCCCTCGGTCTCGCGGTTCGGGCTGGCGACCGATCCGGAGTCCAGGTGGTCACGGCCGATGACGATGGGCGCCGAGATCTCGCCGCTGGCGACCATCTCGTTGAAGGCCAGGCCGAGCCGCGCGCGCTGGCCGAGGCCGACCCAGCAGATCCGCGCCGGCAGGCCCTGGAAGTGGATCCGCGCCTGGGCCATGTCGAGCCAGTTGTGCAGATGCGGATCGTCGGGGATCAGCTCCTTCACCTTGGCGTCGGTCTTGTGGATGTCCGCCGCCTCGCCGGACAGCGCCGCCCAGCGGAAGGGGCCGACGCCGCGGCAGAACAGCGGCCGGATGTAGGCCGGCACGAAGCCCGGAAAGGCGAAGGCATCGTCGACGCCGACCTCCTGGGCCATCTGGCGGATGTTGTTGCCGTAGTCGAAGGTCGGGATGCCGGCCTTCTGGAAGCCGAGCATGGCCTCGACCTGTTTCGCCATCGACTGCTTGGCGGCCTTGACCACGCTGTCCGGGTCGCGCTCCTGGGCGCGCTCCCACTGCTCCAGGCTCCAGCCGTCCGGCAGGTAGCCGTTCAGGGGATCGTGGGCGCTGGTCTGGTCGGTCACGGCGTCGGGGCGGATGCCGCGCGCGAGGATCTCCGGGAAGATCTCGGCGGCGTTGCCGAGCAGGCCGACGGAAACCGCCTTGCCTTGCGCGTGGGCCTGCTCGATCTGCTCCAGCGCCTCGTCCAGGCTGTCGGCCTTGCTGTCGAGGTAGCCGGTGTTGAGGCGCATGTCGATGCGGCTCGGCCGGCATTCGACCGCCAGCATCGAGGCGCCGGCCATGGTCGCCGCCAGCGGCTGAGCGCCGCCCATGCCGCCGAGCCCGCCGGTCAGGATCCAGCGGCCCTTGAGGTCGCCGCCGTAGTGCCGCCGGCCCATCTCGACGAAGGTCTCGTAGGTGCCCTGCACGATCCCTTGGCTGCCGATGTAGATCCAGGAGCCGGCGGTCATCTGGCCGTACATCATCAGGCCCAGCTTATCGAGCCGCCCGAAGTGCTCCCAATCGGCCCAGTGGGGCACCAGGTTGGAGTTGGCGATCAGCACCCGCGGCGCGTCGGCATGGGTGCGGAAGACGCCGACCGGCTTGCCGGACTGCACCAGCAGGGTCTCGTCGTCTTCCAGCGCCTTCAGCGCGGCGACGATGCGGTCGAAGGACGTCCAGTCCCGCGCCGCCCGGCCGATGCCGCCGTAGACCACCAGCTCTTCGGGTTTCTCCGCCACCTCGGCATCCAGGTTGTTCATCAGCATGCGCAAGGGGGCCTCGGTCAGCCAGGACTTGGCCGAAAGCTGTGGGCCGCGCGGCGCAGAAATACGGCGGGCATTGTCCAGCCGGGGGTTCCCGGCGGCAGAACCGGCAATCTCGTCGGGCATCGCATTCGACTCCCCTGTAGCGGGTGGCGCGACTCAGCGTATAGCATTCCCCTGTGCCGAGACGATGGCCGCGCAAAGGGCGGAACGTGAAAGAAGGGTGGGCATGGAAAACGACACCCCGGTCTGTGACTTTACGCCCGGCCGCACGCCGCTGCTGGTCTCGATCCCCCATTGCGGAACGCGGGTGCCGCCGGAGCTGCTGACCCGTTTCACGCCCGAGGGGCAATTGCTGGCCGACACCGACTGGTACGTGGACCGGCTCTACGACTTCGCGGCCGGGCTGGGCGCCGGTGTGATCGCGGCGCGCTGGTCCCGCTACGTGATCGACCTCAACCGGGCGCCGGACGGCGAAACCCTCTACCCCGGCGCCAGCAACACGGAACTCTGCCCCACCACCACCTTCGACAAGCAGCCGATCTACCTGCCCGGCGTGGAGCCGGACCTGGGCGAGATCGGCCGCCGTCGGGCCCGCTACTGGCAGCCCTACCACGACCGGGTTGCCGAGGAACTGACGCGGCTGCGCGACCTGCATGGCGTCGCGGTGTTGTGGGAGGCGCACTCGATCCGCAGCCGCGTGCCGCGCTTCTTCGAGGGCCGCCTGACCGACCTCAACCTCGGCAGCGCCGACGGCAGGAGCGCCGATCCGGCGCTGGTCGCCGCCGTCGCCGCGGCCGGCCGCAGCGGCCCCTTCGCGCTGACGGTCGACGGCCGCTTCAAGGGCGGCTTCCTCACCCGTAGCAATGGCCGTCCCAGCGAGGGCCTGAACGCCCTGCAGATGGAACTGGTCCAGGACCTCTACATGGAGGAAACCCCGCCCTTCGCCTACCGCGAGGCGCTGGCGGAACGCCTGCAGCCGACGCTACAGGCGATGTTGCAGGCGGTGTTGGCGTGGGCTGAGAGTGCGTCATAAGACAGTCCGCAGCGTTTCCGAGAACTGGCGGTTTTCGGACGCGATCACCCGGCGCGGTCTCGCCGCGCTGCCGGCGACGCGGTAGCCTTGTCCGCTGGTGCGTTTTGGCACACCCCGAACAGTGACGATTGGCCAAGACCATGACGATCCCGAAGGGCCTACAGCTGGCCTACAGCTATCTCGACAGCCCTGTCGGTCGGCTGCTGCTGGCCGGCGATGCGGAGTCGCTGCACTTTCTCAGCTTTCCCGGCGGCCACAAGGCCTTCGGACCGCAGCCGGACTGGCACCGGTCGGATCGGCCGTTCGACCGGGCGACGAACCAGCTGCGCGCCTACTTCGCCGGTGCCCTGAAGGTCTTCGACCTGCCGCTGACGCTGCACGGCACCGCGTTCCAGAAGCGGGTCTGGCATCAACTGAAGACGATTCCCTTCGGAGAAACCCGCAGCTATGGCGAGCTGGCCCGGGCGCTCGAGGCGCCGAAGGCCAGCCGTGCGGTCGGCGCCGCCAACGGCGCGAACCCCATCCCGATCATTCTGCCGTGCCACCGCGTCGTCGGCTCGACCGGGGCCTTGACGGGCTTCGGCGGCGGGATCGAGACGAAGCGCTTTCTGCTCGACTTCGAGGCGTCGCAAAGCGCGCCTGGAGAACGCCAGCTCTCCATGATCTGAGACGCGAGCGACGGCGTTCGCTCCGACGCTGTCGGCGGTGCGTTGTCTCCAGCGCGAACCGGTCCAGCGGCCGTTTCAGTGCGCGAAGAAGTGCATGCCGCCGTCGACGGGGATGACCGCTCCGGTGATGTAGCCGGCCAGCGGCGAGGCCAGGAAGGCGACCAGATGCGCCATCTCCTCCGGTTCGCCGAAGCGGCCGGCGGGAATGTTCGCGGCGATGAAGGCGCGGCGCGAGTCCTCCGTGGGATGGAGTTTGGTCAGGATCTGCTCGCTGTTGATCCGCCCCGGGACGACGCAGTTCACGGTGATGCCCTCGGCGGCCAGGTCGCAGGACAGTCCCTTGGCCCAGAGATTGACGGCGGCCTTTGCCGCGGTCGCCGCGTTCAGGCTGCGCGGCTCCATCGACCCGCTGAAGTTGATGATGCGTCCCCAGCCGCGCTGCCGCATAGCCGGCAGGACCGCGTGAGTCAATCGCCGCGTCGAGGTGAAGTTCAGATCGAAGGCCTCTTGCCAGGCGGCCTCCTCGGCATCGATGCCGATCGGGCGGGAGCCGCCGGCGCAGTTGACCAGGATGTCGAGCGGCCCGATCGCCGCCGCGGCCGCTTCGGCGACCCGGCCGACCTCGCGCGCCTCCGTGATGTCGCCGGGCACGACGGCGGGACGACCGGCGCCCGTCGCGGCGATCTCGTCGGCCAGGCGGTCGAGGCGCTCCTGCCGGCGGGCCGTCACGGCGACCTTCGCGCCCTCCTGCGCCAGAATGCGCGCGACGCTGACGCCGATCCCGGCACTGGCTCCGGTGACGAGGCAGGTCCTGCCGGCGAGTTGAAGATCCATGACGTGTTCCTCCGCAAGTCTCTCTGGCGCCAGACGGCTGGCTGGGAAGACACGCATAAGGCGATCTGCGCCGTCTGTCTTCGGATATTGCGGAGACCGATCAGCGGCCCGAGGGAAAGTATCGCCCGGGCGTGCAGCCCAGAGTTTCGCGGAAGGCGGCAATGAAGGCGCTGACGCTGTCGTAGCCCACCTCGAAGGCGACGGCCGTGACCGGCCGGCCGGCGCCGAGGCGCTCCAGGGCGGCCAGCAGACGGGCCTGGCGGCGCCACTCGCGGAAGGTCAGGCCCGTTTCGGCGCGGAAGCGGCGGATCAGGTTGCGCTGGGAGAGACCCAGCACGCCGGTCCAGGCGGCGAGGCTGCGCGAGTCCTGCGGGTCGGCCAGCAGCGCGGCGGTCAGGCGCCGGAGGCGCGGGTCGGCCGGGTGGGGCAGGGTGAGCGGAAGCGCTTCGCTGGCGGCCAGTTCCTCGAACAGCAGGGCCTGAAGGTGCGGGTTGCCGGCGGCGGCCGGATCGTCGGCCAGGCGCAGCAGGACCTCGCGGAGCAAAGGCGAGACGCTGCAGACCCGGCAGGCATCGCCGAGTCCGGGCGGCGCCGCGCGCAGGTAGACCGTCCGCAGCGCCACCTCCGTGTGGCAGTAGAGGGCGTGCGGGCGTCCGGCCGGCATCCAGATGGCGCGGCCCGGCGGCACCACCCAGACCGCGGCCGCGCTGGTGACCCGCAGGATGCCGCTGGCGGCGTGGATCACCTGGTGGGTGCTGTGGGCGTGGGTTTCGATGACGTGACCGGCCGGATGGTCGCTTGCCAGGCCACGGACAAGCGGGCTGCGGCCGGGGGATCCAGGCTCCGGCGGAGCGACCGTGCCGGCCCGGTTTCTCTCTTTTGGCATTTTGGCGACAGTCGTTGGCTGCATAGCGCAAGAATGATGGCGGCAAGGGGCCTAGTCTGTCCAGGTCTGCACGGTACCTCGCGACCGGGCATCTCTCGACCGGAGCCGGCCGCATGACCTCGGAAACCGCCGTTCCCCTCTCACGCGACAGCGCCCGGCCGACCGTGGCGGGGCAGCTTGCGGTGCTGCACGCCGCGCACTTCGCCTGTCACTACAAGCTGCTGATCTTCCCGACGGCGGTGATCGCGCTGGAGCGCGCCTGGGGGCTCGACTACGGCGCGGCGCTGGCGCTGGGCACGCCGCTCTACGTCGCCTTCGCCTTGGCGACCTTGCCGGCCGGCTGGCTCGGCGACCGGGTCAACGGCGACCGCCTGATCGGACTGCAGTTTCTCGGCACCGGCCTGGCCGCCCTGGCGGCCGGTCTGGCGCAGACGCAGGTGCAGTTCATGGCGGCCCTGGCCGCACTCGGCGTCTTCGCCGCGATCTACCATCCCGTCGGCCTGGCGATGGTGACGCGCCTCAGTGAGCGGCGCGGCCATGCGCTGGCGGTCAACGGCGTCTTCGGCAATCTGGGGCTCGCGGCGGCGACCGTCGCCACCGGTCTGTTGGCCGAGATCTACGGCTGGCGCAGCGCCTTCCTGGTGCCGGGAGCGATAGCGGCGCTCTGGGGCGGTTTGCATCTGCTGCTGCGCCGCGCGCCGGTTCTGCCGCCGCCGGCCGAGGAGGCGCAGGCGGAGCCCGCCGCGGCGAGCGTCCCGCGGAAAACGCAGCTGCGCGTTTTGGGCGTGGTGCTGATGGCCGCGCTCTTCAGCGGGATCGTCTTCAACGGCGTCACCGTGTCCCTGCCGAAACTGTTCGACGAGCGGTTGGGGGCCATCGCGCCGGGCTTGGCGCTGGTTGGCGGCTACGGGGCGCTGGTGTTCGCCGTGGCGGCTTTCGCCCAGCTTCCGGTCGGCGCGCTGCTCGACCGGCTGGGCGGCCGGCCGGTGATGCTGGGTCTCTATGCCCTGGTGGTGACGGCACTGCTGCTGCTGTCCCAGGCCGACGGGCTGCTGGTCCTGCCGCTGGCCATCGCCACTGTGACGCTAATGTTCGCCGGCATTCCCATCACCGGCTGGCTGATGGGCCGCTACGTCGCGGTGACTTGGCGGTCGCGCGCCTTCGCGCTCGAGTACCTCTTCGCCCTCGGCGTCAGCGCCTCGGTGGTGCCGACCATGGCCGCGCTGCACCTGGCCGGCCGGGGTTTCGACCTGCAGTACCTGCTCTTCGCCGGCTCGGCCGCCGTGGTCCTCTGCGCTGCCGTGCTGCTGCCGCGACGGTCCTAGAGCGCGATCGTCTCAGGTGGAAGCGAAACGCTTCCACCTGAGACGTGAATCGCCCTTTAGATCCGAAAGCCTTCGCGGCTCCTCGAACCAAGCATCGGAGATGAGCGAGACGGTGACGCCGATAGAGCACAGTTGCAACTGCGGTGCCGTTCGCAAGGCGGTCACGCCGTGGGCACAGCTCTATATGCCGGACAAGGCCTCCCGGATCACGCTTCACGACGGCGATCCCCTCGTCAGCGAGGCGCGACGGATCGCGTTCTAAACGTATGTCGCGCTCTAAACGTATAACGGGAGTAACTTCGCCGCTTCGCGAAAGCTTGTCATTCTGCTGGCGGTTTCATGAGGATGTTTGCTTTCGCAGGCCGTCTCAGGAGACCGGTGTCCGGAGCGGACTGCCTTGGGACGACGCGCATGAACATTATTTTCGATATAGATGACACGTTGATTCGCAGCAGCGCATTCGATGGTGACTGCTTTATCGCCGCGGTGCGCGACGTGCACGGAGATGTCTCTGTCCGGTCTGACTGGAACAGCTACACCCACGTGACGGATCAAGGGTTGATCGAGCAGATCGCCATCGAGAACAGGCTGACAGATGCGCGTGTGGAGGATGTCAAGGCTCGGTATGTCGCCCGTATCGACGCGTATCTGGCACAGGTCTCCGAGGACGGCATGGCGGTTCCTGGAGCGCAGGCAATGCTGCAGGCGGTGCAGCCGGCGCATCGTCTGGCGTTGGCCACGGGCGGATGGCGCGACGTGCAGAAGATCAAGCTCGCCAAGGCCGGAATTGCCACAGATCTGCCGATGTTCGCTTCTGACGGTATCGCGCCGCGCGCGGCGATCATGGCGGCCTGTCACGCTGCGATCGGCGATCCCGAAATGGATACGCTCTACGTGGGTGACGGCGAATGGGATATGCGCGCCTGCAAGGAACTGGGATGGCATTTCATCGGAATTGGGACCCGTCTGAAAGGTCGGTGCGAACGATGGATCGAGGACTTTACCGGTTCCGATTTCTTGAGTTATCTGGCGTCGATCGATCGTCGGTAGGGTGTCTGTAATCTGGCCTGAACAGGAGCCCCTGAGTGTCTCCCGGCGTTGCGGATCGGCTGGCGGAGTGGAGCGGTGTCGCTCGGGGCGCCGGCGTGCCGCCGCGGGGCCTCTCGCGCTCTACGTGCTCTTGAAAGCTTGACGGATCGCAGTTTGCATGGCTCGGATCGGCTGGCTGTCGGAGTCCGGGCGTGTCCCCAACACCAGCCTCGACACCGGCATGTCCCCGAAACCTTCGCCCGCCCCAAGCTTTCTCAGATTTCGGTTGAGGCTCGTTTCCCCCAATAGTCCGATCGCGATGCCGGCTTCGATTGCAGCGGCGACTCCCGCGATGCTCTGACTGGAGTAGACGATTCGAAATGGGCGTCCCACTGCGCGCAAGGCATCCAGGGCAGCGTCTCGCCACCAGCAGTCGCGGTCGAACAGGGCGACGGGAAGAGGCTCGCGGGACAGAAGATCGTGGTGGCGCGACATCATCCAGCAGGTCCGCTCCCGGCGCAGGACGGGAAGTCCGGCTTGCGGCTGCGCCACCTCGTAGATCGCAAGGTCCAACGTGCCCGCCGCGAGGGCGTCCGGAAATCCGGTGCTGAGCGCGCAAACGACCTCCAACTCGACGCCTGGATGGGACTGCGCGAACTCCGCTACGATCCGTGAAAGGATCTCCTTGCTGTGATCGTCCGGAATGCCGAGGCGCAGCTTGCCGTGAAGACCGTCCGATATCAGGTCGCGCAGTGTTGCCTCCAACGTGCGGGTGATGTCTCGCGCCACCGGTAGCAGCCGCTCGCCGATCTGCGTCAGGACGACCCCGCGCCCGTGCCTGTCGAAGACAGGCTGGCCCAGCACGTCCTCCAGTTTTCTGATCTGAAGGCTGGCGGCAGACTGCGATCTGGAGATCCGTGCAGCCCCTTCGGTCACGCTGCCTGTCTCGGCAACCGCCACAAAGGTGCGCAGCAAGTCGCTGCTCAGATGTCCCATCGGAAATCCTCATGACTGAATTATGAATAACCCGTTTTACGTATGGCAGATGAGTCCCGATATTCAAGGAACCGACCGAAAGGTGCCTTCGATGTCAGATCAAGCACAGACCGGCAGTCGTCCGACCAAGAGGCAGATACTCGGCCTCGTCTTGTTTGGATTGGCGGTGGCGGGTTCGCTGATCTGGCCTGGGCAGGCTTGGGACATGAGCCACTTCGTGGCCGTGGGTCTTCTGTCGGTCGCGCCGCTCGTCATTCCCGGCATTCTCTTGGCCGCCTGGATCATGGCCAGTGGGGCAGATGCCCATCTCGCTCGTGCGTTCGAAGGGCGGGGGGTCCATGCGATTGTCGCGGCCTCGGCGGTTGGGGCGGTCACTCCGGTCTGCGGTGTCGCCGTCTTGCCGCTGATGGTCGGACTGCTCGCGGCCGGGATTCCGCTGGCCCCGGTCATCGCCTTCTGGTTGTCTTCGCCGATCACCGATCCGGCAATGCTGGCCACGACGGCAGCGACCCTCGGGGTCGGTTTCGCCGTCGGCAAGTCCGTCGCCGCCTTTGGCTTGGGCATCTGGGGTGGGGCGGTCACGTCGGTCTTTGCCAGGCACGAGTGGGCGAGCGCACCCCTGCGCCGCAACGAAATCGTCGGCAACCTGTCGCAATGCGATTGCGGCGAGCCTCTGGCCTTCGAGGCACGAATCTGGAAAGGCGCAGGGCGAAAGGGGGTTTTTCGTCGGAGCGCCTTGGCCACAACCAGGTTGATCCTGATCTGTCTTATCCCCGCGTTCGCGGCGGAATATGCGCTGAACGCCGCCCTGCAGCCCGAGGCCCTGTCTGCCTATCTCGGTGACGATGTCTGGTGGGCCATTCCCTTTTCGGTCTTTGTCGGAGCACCCGCCTACCTGGACGGCTACGCAGCGCTGCCGCTGACACGCGGTTTGATTGACCACGGCATGTCCCAGGGCGCGGCGATGGCTTTCCTGGTTTCCGGGGGCGTCGTCAGCATCTGGGGGGCGATGGCGATCTTTCCGGTTCTCCGGTTGAAACCCTTCCTGCTCTATCTGGCGCTGGCCGTCTTCGGGTCGCTGCTGGCGGGGTATGTTTTCGACTGGGTTGCATGACTGCTGCGCCCTGGGGGGTCGGAGGAAATCGGCTTTGTTGAAAAGGGCAGCCCCGGAGCGATGTGGCGGAAGGTGTCACGCTCCGCTCTAGAGCGCGATCGTCTCAGGTGGAAGCGTGTCGCTTCCACCTGAGACGTGAATCCTACTCTAGAAGACACTCCCGGGACTGCACCCTCCGGTGACGGTGCGTGCTACAGGTCCAGTTCCAGAACCCTCGTGCCGGCAGCGGGCACGGAGCAGCAGATCAGGATCTCGTCCTCCGCGCGCTCTGCCGTCGGCGGCGTGCGATAGGCGACCTCGCCGGATATCTTGCGCGTGGCGCAGCTTCCGCAGGCGCCGTTGCGGCAGGAAAAGGCCGGCGTGAGTCCCTGGGCCTCGGCGGTCTCCAGCAGGTTCGCGTCGCCTCTGCTCCAGGACCGTTCGACTCCCGATCTGGCGAACTTCACGACGGCCGTTTCGGCTTCGTCCGTCACGACAGAGGAACCTGCCGCATCCGGTCTGCGTTCGAGAGACGCCGGTCCGAAGGCTTCGGCGAAGATACGGGCATCGCGCAGACCGAGTTTGCGCAGACTGTCGTAGAGACTCTGCATGAAAGCCGGCGGGCCGCAGAGAAAGACGTCGCAATCCTCCGGCGGCAGCGTCTCCCGCAGGATGCCCTCTGTGATGCGGCCGCTATGGTCGAAGTCTCGCCCCCGTCGTTCGCCGTCGGCCGGCGTAGCGATCACGGAGGCATAGCTGATGGTGCCGCCGGTTTCCCGCTGCAGCCTGCGGAAGTCGGCGGCGAAGGCGCGCTCCGCGCTGGTCCGGGCGGCATGGAGCACCGTCAGCGGTCGGATATGGCCGCTGCGCTGGCCCTCGTTCCCGACGTGCTCCGCCATGGCGATCATCGGCGTGATTCCGACACCGCCGGCCAGCAGGACGGCCGGGCGCCGCTCCGCGGCATCGAGAGAGAAGACACCCCTGGGCTCCTTGGCCTCGATGATGTCGCCGGGACGAAGGCTGTCGTGCAGGTGATTTGAGACGAGGCCGCCCGGCTCCCGTTTGACGGAGATGCGATAGCCGCTGTCGGCGGGTGCGGAGGAGACGGTGTAGGTGCGTATGGTCGGTCTGTCGGCGCCGTCCGGCGTCACCCGCAGCGTCAGAAACTGTCCGGCTTCGAAGGCCGCTGCCGGTCGGTCGTCATCGGGTTCCAGATAGAACGAGCGGATCACCGCGCTTTCGTCCGCGACGCGCGTGATCCGGAAGGGCCGCCAGGCGTCGGCCTCGGTCGCCGCGGCGAGGCGTGCCTCCGTTTCGGCCCAGTCTCCGGCCATCAGGCTGTTGGGCGACCATTCGCCGAAGTCCGCGCGGAACGGCAAGGCATCGCGCAGGCGCAGGCCCTGCTCGACCGTGACGCGCCAGCCGCGTTCCGCGCCGCGGAAGGCCCGGATCTCGGGATGATCCTCCCAGAGCAGCTCGACCCTGCCGGTCAGCATCAGAAGATCGCCGCTTTCGAAGTCCGGAAAGGTCAGGCCGGCCCTGGGATTCACCAGGAAATTCCCGAGCGTGTTGAAGTAGGAATTGCCGGCGTAGTCGGGCACGGTCAGGCTGTCGCCCGCGACCTTGACGAAGCCCGCCCGCCCGCCGCGGTGCGAAACGTCCACGCCTTCGACGGCAGGCCGATCCTTGGTCTCGATGTAGCTGGCGACGAAGAAGGTGTCGGCGCGGGCGATGACGTCGCGCGCCGCGTCATCCAGGCCGGCGAGCCTTTCGGGGAGCGGTCGCGCGCGCCGGTCAGCCGGATCGCGACGGAAGGTAACGTCGCGAGTCTGAATGTACTGCGGGCAGTTGCCGAAGGACTGGTCCACGCCCAGGGCGAAGCCATCTGCCCCGGCCGCGATCACGCGCGTGTTGACGCGGTTGCGGCGGCGGGTCGGAAGCTCGATGCCGAGAACCCCGATGGGTCTGCCCCGGGCCAAAGCAGCGGCCAGCGGGTCGCCGTCCAGCGGCTGGGCCCCGACGTCCAGCCGCTGCGGATCGGGAGACAGGAGAAAGCCGGGTCGGCCCGACAGGATCGATGCCCAGGGCCAGCCCTCGCCGTCCACGCTGCCGAAGACGGCAAAGGGGAGCTGGCCGAAGAACTGCCGGTGCTGGTCCGGCATGAAGGGGCGGATCGTCCTGCGGCCGAAGGCTTCCGTCGACTCGCGTTTGCCGCTGCGGGTCTGCATCGCCTGCTCCCCGCTGTGGAACGGCGAGTGGTCTGTCTTCGCGGTTCTGGCTGTGCGCATTGAGATCTCGCTCGGACGCAGGAGGGATCCGCCCCGCCGGTTATTGTCGGCGGGGAGACGCGGCCTTTAGGACAACAGCCCGACCTTGCTCTCGGGCATTCCGACGAAGCCGTCGAGCGCGGCCACGTTCGACAGGAAACGGCGGACGTTGGGGTAGGGCTCCAGCGACACGCCGCCTTCCGGCGCGTGGGCGGTGTAGCTGTAGATCGCCACATCGGCGATCGTGGGCCGGTCGCCGACCAGGAAGTCGCGGCCCTCCAGGTGAGCCTCCAGCTTGCCCAGGGCCTTCGCCGCCGTTGCCTGGCAGAACGTGATATCGAGCGGCGCGTTGAACAGCGTGACGAGGCGCGCTGCGGCGGGGCCGAAGGCGATCTCGCCGGCGGCCAGGGTCAGAAACCTCTGTACCTCGGCCTCCTGCACGGGGTCGCTTGGAAGGTAGTCGGGCGCGTACCTGCGGGCGAGATAGACGAGAATGGCGTTGGAATCGCTGATCACCGTGTCGCCGTCTTCGATCACCGGCACCTGACCGGCGGGGTTCAGCGCCAGGAACTCGGGTTGCTTGTGCGCTCCCTTGGCCATGTCGACCTCGACGACTTCGTGCGGGATGCCCGCCAGATTGGCGAAGAGCACGACCCGGTGGGCGTGGCCGGACAAGGTGAAGCTGTGGATGCGGAGGACGCTGGACATTCGAAAGCCTCGTTGGTGCGTGCCGGAGATGTTCCGGGGATGAGGCTTAGGTAGCTTGCGCACGCTGCGGCGATAATATACCGATTCATGGAATAATCATGAATGATTCGGAGATAGTTTGAGGTGGACACGCTCGAGGGCATGCGCACCTTTGCCGCCGTGGCGGCCCGGGGCTCCTTCACGGACGGGGCCAAACGGCTGGGCATCAGTACCAAACTCGCCAGCAAGTACGTTCGCCAGCTGGAAGAGCGCCTGGGCGCACAGCTTCTTCACCGCACCACCCGCTCCGTCACGCTGACCGAAACGGGGGAGGCCTACTACCGACGCTGCCTGCCGCTGCTCGACCAGTTCGACGAGCTCGAGGGGTTGGTACAGACACGGCAGTCCGAACTTGCAGGCCCCATCCGCATCACCGCCCCGACCGGCTTCGGCAGCACTCAACTGGTTCGCGCCCTGCGGCCTTTCCTGGCAGATCATCCCAAGGTCGCCGTCGAGCTGCATCTCTCCGATCATCACGTTTCGCTTGTGGATCAGGGCTTCGATCTGGCGATCCGTTTCGGGGCACTCAAGGACTCCTCGCTTGTGGCCCGGAAACTGATGGACATGCGCATCGTCTGCTGTGCTTCGCCCGACTATCTGCAAGCCAACGGCAGGCCGGACGAGCCCGCCGCGCTCGCCGACCACAACTGCCTGCTCCCGGTCAGCGCCGGACCCTTGGACCAGTGGGAGTTTCGAATAAACGGACAGATCCGGTCCGTTGCCGTCAGGGGAAACTTTCGGGCGAACTCCCCGCGCGCCGTCGCGCAGATGGCCTCCGACGGCTTGGGGATAGCGCGGATGCCGCTCTACACGGCCGAGCCCTTTATCGAGAGCGGTCGTCTGAGCCTCCTGTTCGAGGCGCAGGAAGCGAAGGTGATCGGCCTCCATGCGGTCTACCCGCCCGGCCGCCATCTCAC